>JAFPMR010000295.1 GCA_017411235.1 Bacilli bacterium
ATTTGTAGAGAGAGGTTATTTACAATCTAAAACTCCTGTTGCTTACAGTGAAGGATTGTTTACTCCTACTAGGTATAGAAATCCTATTATTACTAATGCAGCAAGTATTAAACCTGTTATTAATTCTTTTGGTTTAGTTGAACCTGGATATGAACTTACCAAAGGAATTGATTTTGGTAGTTTAAATAATAATGCTAAATCAAGATTAGCTAGAGCATCTACATTAGAAGCTATGAGAGCAGCTAATGATGAGAATGTTAAGCAATCTCAATCAGCATTAAATCAAGCTAAAGCAAATAGAATAGCTGAAGAAAACAGCTATAGAAATCAGGCTATTAAGGCATTTAATAATCCTTATGTTCGTAAAGCTTTAGGCAGTTTAGGTTTAGCAGGTGAAGTTGCTAATTTAGCTCAATATGGTAATGGTGACAAACCTTACAACTTATCTAATGTAGCTAGCGATATAGCAACTAGTGCAGGTACAGCAGGAGCCGTAGGCTCTGCTATGGGTGCTTTATCAGGTTCAGGTGCATTAGCAGGATTAGGTGTTGGTGCAGGTATTGGTGGAGCTGTTACAGGTGCAGGATTAGCAGGATATGGTCTTGGTACTGCACTAGATAAAATGACAGGTGCATCAAGTTATTGGGCTAATAAAGCATGGGAATTATTACATTAATTAAGGATATAGAATATGGCAGGTAATTTAGATAAAGCCTTACTTCAAATGGCAGGTTTCGAAGATGAAGGTGATTTGTATGCAAAAGCCGCTGATAAGTGGTCTGGCATTGAAACTAAAGATTACCTTGGTAAAACAGGGTATAAGTTTCAAATAGACAAAGATGTAGATGATGATGCGGCTAATTGGGGATTTAAAGATTCTGATGCAAGATTAAATGCATTGTTATATGCATGGGCTAAAGATAACCCTAATGAACAGATTACACCTGAATTAATTAATAGGTTACGCTATTTAGCAGGTACAGCAGATAGTATGAATGTTACAGGAGGTTGGCTTACTAAAAGAGTATATGAAGATCCACATGTTAAAGGATTAATAGAGTTAATTAAAAAAGACCCTGTTAAAGCTAATAATATATTTAAAGCTCAAGGATATAACAGTGATTCTGCTATTCAGAATTATTTTGATTGGGCTACACAATATATGGATAGTGATACAAATAGTGCTTCTGCTTTACGTAATATTTTTGGCAGAAATTTTAATAAAGCAGTAAGAGCAGGTTCTCACGAATTAGAAGATGAATTAAATACAGCTATAAATACTCGTACTCCTGAAGAAATAGCTAGAAATAATATAGAGGCAGACCAACGAAGGGTTGCTGAAGAAGAAGCTGAACATAAAAGGCAAAGAAGAGCTTATTTAAATGCAGGATTATCTGATATTGATGACCCAACTCCTAGAAAATCTACATTCCCTAAAGAATGGTTACCGAAGAAATAGGAGGTTACTATGACATATACTACAGATCCAGATAATGATAATTTTCAGCTTAATAGATTAATTAATGCTTTTAAGCAGAATCAAGTAGATGGTACTCAAGGGTATCAAGATAGGAATGCATATGACAAAATGGTTAATTGGAGATTACCTGTTAATAATACAGGTATATCTTTAATGGGTGCTGCTATACCTGCAGTTAGGCAATTAGCACAACCATATGTTGATGGTGTTAAAGCTGCTATTCAGCCTTTATCTAATACACCTAATATGCAGACAACAATGAGAGATGGTAAACCTTTACAAGTGGAGACAATGAATAACTATATGAACTCTGGAACAGCTTATAATGACTATCAGTTTAATCCTGATGCTTTTTTACAATCTAAATTAAGAGTAGACCCTAAGACAGGTGTTTATTCAGCAGATGACCCTTTAGCTCAATCAATACTTATGATTGAATCTAAAGGTATTC
>JAFPMR010000296.1 GCA_017411235.1 Bacilli bacterium
AACATTAAATTTTAATACTTTTACAATTTTTATGTTATAATCTATTTATGCAATGCCTCAGTGGCGGAATTGGTAGACGCGCTGGACTCAAAATCCAGTGGTAGCAATATCGTGTGGGTTCGAGTCCCACCTGAGGCACCAGATGATAATTAGAACTAGAAATAGTTCTTTTTTTATATTTAAAATTGTCATAGATTATTATTTAATATATAATAACAAACTTGTAAGGGGGATCATTATGGAACATGTGGAAAAACGTGAAATGGTTGAGTTATTTGCTACTCGATGTATTCGTGATATTAAATCTGAAGAAGAAGTACCAAATGTTAATTTTGTATTTGATACTGATGGATTTCTATTATTTAAAGATGTTATGCAACATCCTCATGTTTTAGAAGGATATTGGAGTCCAGATATTAGACAAGAAGATATTGATTTTATTGTTAATCGTAGTAATGATGACTGCCCTACTTTATATGTAAAAGATAGTAATTTATTTTTTGAATATTTAACTGATATAAATAATTCATTATTAGATTTATATAAATATTATGGAATTAGTGCTTCAGCAAGAAATTCTGGTATGAATTTAATGAGACGTATATGGCTTAGAATGGGTATTAATGATATGCATGATGTAGAATCATTCTTAGATAAACAATTGCAATTTGTTAATAATAGAACTTTTGATACTCGTACTCCTATAAAAGTTGGTAACTTTTATGATTATGATGTTTTTATGACTACAATGGTTAATAGAACTTTTGATGAAACAACTAGAATGATGTCATTTAATATTATGAATGATAAAGATGAATATGAATTACCTAGTATTTTATATGATATTGATGATAATAATACTTGTTATATTTATGCAGTACAAAATAAAGGCAAGAAAAAGGATAAAGCCATTGAAAGAAAGTTATATAAGTTAAATAAAGGTATTGAAAATCCTAATGTACATCCTAGTAAAGTGTATGCAATAATGTTATTTATACAAGAATTAAGAAAAAAAGGAATTACTAAAGTAGTAGTTCCTAGTTTACAAGTTTTATCTTATAGATATCATGAATTATTATCTAGAGATGTTAAAGAACAATTAGAAGATATTAAAGAAAGATTAGCTGAATGGCCTAGTAGTATACAATTACGTGAAAGATATAATTCTATTAAAGAATGGTATGACAAGATATATGAAAAGCAAGATTATATTAGTTATTTAAAAACTGAAGAGTTATATAATCTAATATATAGATTAGTAGAACAAGATTCTAGTATAGAAATAACTAATGAAGTTAATTTACAAGGAGATAGTATTAATCTTAAGTTATCATAAAAAAAAGACCTATTGGTCTTTTTTTTATAATGTTTTTGCTTTGATTGCTATTGTTTCTTTTAAAGGTAATCTAAAGCCACGTTCATCACGTAATGATAAGATGCTTTGATGTTTTGGAGTAACTTTAATTGGTTTCCAACCAACTGATACTGGATCAACTCCACATTCAGCTAGTTCTCTTGAAGTTATTAATAAAGCTACACCATTTTTATAGATATAACCTTGTTCATCAGTTGCAGCAAATAACGCATCTTTTCTTTTTTGAACTTCTGTTCTAATCATTTCAAAATGTGTTTTTGTTTCTGGTTGATGGAATGTTTTTTCTACTTTGCATGGAGGCATGTAGTAATCTCCATGTGGTCCATAGTCATATCCTTCTTTATCGGCATCAGCTGGATATGGTACACCAATTATTTCTGATATAGCCATATCTTTTTTAGTACCAGCTACAAATCTATCACCTTTTTTATATTCACTGATTTGAATGATACCCATATTAGGATCAGCTCTATCTATTATTTCTTGTAATAAGTCTCTTCTTTCATCTGGTTTTTGAACGGCAGTTAAGACTTCTTTTCTTTCTTTTAATTCAGGACGAATACTTTCGAACTTTAATAAAGCTTTTAATAATAAATAGAATTCTTTACCATTTAATGTTTTTTCAGCTATTTCAATAGCTTCTAAGACTTGTTGATATGTAACTTTGCTATAATATCCGTATGAATCTCCTTTAAAGAATCTAGTATTTGGATCATATCTAAATTCACTCTTTTGTCTTTCAATCAAATCTAAGATGTCCTTTTTATATGCTAGTAAGTTTTGACATTCTTTCATATAAAAGATTAATTCTCTAATTGTAATTGTACTATTCATAAATATTTGAACATCTGGACGATTTAGAACATCTACATTTCCTTTGTTATATTCTTTAACTATTGTTGCAATATCCATTGTTGCTATTGTTTGAAATTCTTCCTCTGTTATTTTTCTATTAAGATATGATAATACGTGTTCTGCGTATTCAGAAACTCTTTTTTCCATAAAACCTCTCCTCTTTTCTAAGTGTGAAGTTCATGAAAAAACAAGACTTCACACAAGTGAAAGTCTTGTTCGATATCTTACATCTTTTAATTCCGGTTTATACGTGTTGACGGAACTAAAACTAGGAACTACTCCCTTTCGATAATATGATTATAACACATTATTAATAAGAAGGCAAATTCTGCTTATTTTTAAGGAAAATGTGACAAATTGTATTTTCTGAGTATAATACTTGACGTTGGGGTTGATTTAAATGGCAAAATTAACAGTTGAAGAATTAATTGTAGAGATTACAAGAGCTTGTACTTTAGATTGTAAGCATTGTTTTAGAGGAGAATCTCAAAATGCTTTTATGGATTTACAAACTATTCGTAATCTATTTGGAAATGTTGAATATATCAAAAAATTAGTATTATCTGGTGGTGAACCATTCTTAGCTATTCAACAAATGAATGAAGTTGCTGATCTAATAAGAAGATATAATATTAGAGTTGATGAAATATCTATAATTACTAATGGTACTGTTTTAACTACTGATGTTATTAGAGCATTAGAAAAATTACAAATGGTTTGTGGAGAGTTTAATATAAGAGTTTCTGATGATAAGTTCCATATGATGGCTTTAGATAAGAAAGGTTTAATGAACAGAAGAAATGTTAACTTTGATTTATTATCTAAAATATTTGGTGCTACTAAATATGGTACTCCTAGAAAAGAAACTATTTTATCTTTAATAGAAAATGTTGGTAGAGCTCGTAATTTAACTCAAGATGATATGGATGAAGTTAATAGTTATGGTGATTATCAAACTTATTATACTTTAAGTGATTCAAGTTTCTTTGGAGGAGCTGATTTAACATTACAATTTAAGCCACCTTATTATGCTGGTTCAATGTTAATTAAGTCTTTAGTTAATATTGATGTTAATGGTTATTTAACAGATAGTTATGCTTCTTATGAAGATGCTGATAGTCATAATATAGACGGATGTAATATTAATTATGTTACTTTATTAGAAGCTGTTAGAAATAACTCTGAAAGAGTTGCAATGGTAAAAGAAAAAAGACTTTAAAAGTCTTTTTTTATTCTATAAATATTGATTTTTCTCCGTCGATAGATACATATTCATTTCCCCAAATATCAGTACCTATTATTTCAACATTACTTGTATCTACTTTTTTAGGTTCAGGTGCCTTTACAGGTGTTCCTTTACTATTTTTACTTGCAATAAAGAATAAGATTATTCCTATTACTAAGATAATTGACCAAACTTTCAAGAATGTTTTTGTTGCTTTATTACTCATATTATAGCCCCACTTCCTTAAATTTTGCTTCGATGGTAGATTTTTCTACATAACCAAGTATTCCATTTATTATTTTTCCATCTTTGATGAAATATGTTGATGGAGTTCCTTCAACAGCTTGTGCTGCAAATTTAGAATATTCTCCTTTCCCTTTTAAACTAGATAAGATGTTTAATTCTTTTTCATCTGTTACTTTCCATGTATTTATATCTATTACAGTAGCCATATCAATATATCTAATTACAACATCATGGTTTTTAGCAACTTCTGTAATTAATGGTACATAAGCTACACAATATCCACATGTTTGTCTAGCCCAAAGGACAACGATTGTTTTATTTTTAGATTCTTTGGCAATATCTGATGGTTTAATAGCTTTGAAGTCTGCTGTTGAATAACCATCAGCAGCTTGTGCAGAACTATCAAATACTGTTAATCCTTCGTTAGCACTACCTGAGTATTGGTTTGTTCCTTCTAGAGTTTCTACTCTTTGGATTAGTTTATCTAAACTTTTAGTATTTATTATTGTATAGGCAGTTAATATAGTGATTAGGATTAAACAAATAATAAAACCTACACCTATTAGTTGGTTCTTTTCTTTTTCTGTCATAATATCACCTATTATACTATTTCGATGTCTAATATTTTAACTAAATCTAGCGCTTGAAAAGCATTTACTTTTATACCTTTAAGACAATCTGGTGTGATTTTTATTCCATCTATTCTAGATGTACTAAAATCGATATCTTTTAAAGGAGTTTTATAAAACTCTGTTAAAGTAAAGTCTACATTATCAAGCTTTAGTTTTTTGATTTCGACATTATAGAAATTTCCTTCCATAAGTTTAGTTTCTATTATACATGATTCTTTAATCTTTGTATCATAAAAATTTAAATATTTGCCTACTGAGTCTTTAATAGTTAGATTAGTTAGACGACAATTATCAAAAATAGTTCCTGTTAATTTACAGTTTTCAATAGTTATTTTTTTGAATGAACATTCATTAAATTTGATATTAGATAAATCACATTTAGTGAAGGTTATTTCTTCAAAGAAAACAGTATTAAAAGCGGAACCAGTTAGATTGCAATCTTCAAATTTACAATTATTGATTGTTTTATTATCTATATCTTTATTTGTTAAATCTTCTTTTTTAAATGTTTCGTTATAAACATCTATTTCATCTTCTAGATAATTATTCATCTTGATCTTCTTCTTTATAAATAGATGTGAATAATTCAGTTTCATCTTCTTCTTTTTTCTCTTCTTTAGTTATTGTTGGTAAATCACTTATTGATGATAAACCAAAGTAATCTAAGAATTCACTAGTTGTAGCATATAGATTTGGTCTTCCTGGCATTGTTGATTTACCAGCTTCTTTGATAAAACCTTTTGCTACTAGTTTACGAATCATATGAACGCAGTTAACACCACGCATTTCATCTATTTCTACTCTTGTTATTGGTTGATTATAAGCAATGATAGCTAAAGTTTCTAAGGCTGCTTGTGATAAGGTATGACTCTCTGGATTTTCGATTAGCTTTTTATAGTAATCTTTGTGTTCTTTTTTAGTAGTTAGTTTAAAAGCATCACCAAGATAGCTAATACGAATACCACGGTCTTCACTATCATAAGTTTTCTTTAGTTCCATTAGTATTTCTTTAGCTTTATCCATATCAATTGATAAGATGTCACATATTTGATTTAAAGTGATTCCTTCATCACCTACAACAAATAATATACCTTCCAAAACTCCTAATAAATTCATTGCTTCACTTTCTCTCTATCATGATGGGTGAAAAGTTATCTTCTTGAGTAAGGGTTATTTCTTCATTCTTAGTCATTTCTAAGATAGATAAGAAAGTAACTATAACACTTTCTTTAGTTACTTCAGTAAATAACTCTAAGAAGTTAACTCTTTTTCTTTTCTTTAATATTGTTCTAATATCTTTTATTTTATCTTCAATATTTATTTCTCTTTTAGTGATTTTAGTATTTAATGGCTTAGCTAGTTTTTGACGATCTAAGAATAGATTGTAAGCATTAAATAAGTCATTTATATCAAATTCACCTTTGATTATATTTTGATCTACATATTCTTTTAAAGACTCAGGAAGTTTAGTGAATACTTCACTTCTTTTCTCTTCTAGTTCTTTAAAATCTTCTGTTATCTTTTTATATTTTTCATATTCTACTAGTTTATTACGTAAATCTTCTTCAGAATTGATTGTGAAGTCTTCGTCTTCCTCTTCTTCATCTTTTCTATTTACTAGTAATTTGCTCTTTAAATGAATTAATTCTGCAGCCATGACTAAATATTCACTTGCTATATCAATGTTTTCTTCTTCTAGATTATGGATAAATTCTAGGTATTGATTGATAATATCGTGAATGTTTATTTCATAAATATCCATCTTAGATTCTTTTACTAAATGTAATAATAAATCTAGTGGACCTTCAAAGTCATTTATGCAGAAATTATAATTCATAATGTCTCCTAACTACATGTATATCCTTGAGCTTGAATTTCGAATGCTACAGTATTCTTATGAGCTCTATAGCTAAAGAAACGATATGTTTTAAGAGCGATGATGTCGTTATCAGTTGCTGTATGTAAATCTATTTCATTTACTTGTTGGAATTCACCTTTACTTTCAATGAAATTAGAAGTAAATGAATTAATTGTCTTATACTTCTCTGTTAAAGCTTGATATTGTTCTTTATCAGCTTCATAAGTTGGATTCTTTTCATTATCGACTTCTTTATATGTTTCTTTAATCTTCATTAATTGATTATCAATGAAATAATATTTCATTTCATCATTTAGGTACTTACATGTTAATACCTTATATTCTTCTTCTGATGCTGTTAAGTTAACATCAGTATATTTTGATTCAACTATTTCTTCTACTTTAAATCTATTAGCTTTTTCATATGCTCTTTGATTAATTGTTAAAGTAATATCTTGAGCAGATTTAGTTGGTATTCCATTGTATGAATGAATTAAAGCATAGTATAAAGGTCTGTCATTACTATATAAAACTATGTAGTATTTCTTATCGAATTGATACATTTTTTCGCCAACGTTTTGAATAGTAAATGAGAAAAAGTATTCATTACCTTTTTTAGATTTAACAAAGTTTATTAAATCTAAATCACCTATATGAGCACGAGATGCTGCAGCATCAATTCTAAAGAAAGTGTCTCCTTCTTCCTCTTCTACTAGAGATGGATCAGCTTCTTCAGTTTTAAAAAATTGAGAGAAATCAATTTTTTTACTTATTTTTGGTAACATAATCATAAATCCTAATAGAACTACAAAGAATAGTAAAACGACAAATGGATTACCTTGTTTATCGGGTTCTATTTGATATACTAATCTTTCATCAGAGTTAAAGTTCTTTTTATGATTAGCTTTTTTCTCTTCAGAACTGATTTCAACAACGGCTTCACGATCTTCTTCTTTTACTTCAAGTACTCGAGGTATTTCTACACTTTGCTTAGCCAATTGTTTTTCTTCCTGTGTTTCTTCTGATTGAACACCAAACATAGCAGTAAAGTCTGCTTTTGCTTGAGTTGCACCTTGTATTGGTTGTTCGTCTCCCCTAGCTTCAGAGTTAGCTATTGAATTAACAATAGCATCGCTACTTTGGGTAACATCAGGATTTTGGATATTTTTTTCTTCTTCATTCATATGATATCCCCTCATTCTTCATTATTTATTATATCAAATTATAAGGAAATAAAAAAGAACTTATGCAAGTTCTTAGTTTATTTATTAATCTAGAATATATGGATTTTCTCTTGTTCCTGATCCAGTATATGTTACATTACCAACAATATTTATTACTGGTCTTATGCCTTGTTCAGAATCTGTCTTGTCTATTCCAATACTTCCAGAACTAGTTACTACCATCAAATATGATGTATTTCCATAGTATTCTGCAGGACTAGCTGTAAAGAATGATGTACCATTATATAGATAATAATTATAATTATTTACATCTTTTACGCCACCTGCTAATGCTACTTCATCAGCAGTAATTAGTGATACTTTTAAATTATATGCTCCACCAAAGTCACTCTTTGTATTTGGACATATTATTGATGGAGTAATGTTTGTTACTAATCTATCATATGCTCCAAAGTAGATATGACTTCCAGCACTTCTACTACTTGAATCATTACAATATGCTGTTTCTAAAATGTATTCATCAGCATCATCAGTTATGTTATTGCTATACCATGATTCTAAAGTATTTAATACTTCATTATTAACATCTCTATTATCATAGTCATATTTTAATCCAGCATAATCAGCATATTTATGGTTATTACTATATTTTGATATAGATATTGGTGTTTCAAGTATTAATCTAATTGAACCATCTGCATTAACTCCCATGATTCTCCATAGATTATTAGAGAACTTAATGAAGTTATTATTTACTACACCACGATAGTAATAGTATTTACCATTTGCAGCATCTATTGCAAATAATCCTTCTTCATTGAAAGCTGCTTCATTAAAGTCTGGTGCTGCTTTAGCATCAATTGAAGCTTTATCTTTAAGGATAGTTTCATGAAGAGTTGGTTTAATTGCTGAATCTGAACTAATTACTTCTATATGTCCTTTGAAGTAATTATTAGTATCATCAACTATTGGTGCTTTCTTTTCATCAAACCAAATTCTAATATTTGTTCTTATTGTTTCATTTGGTTCGATTGTTACTTTACCAATTAGTTTACTAGTTTTAATTCCTTCTTCAGCAGTTTTAGTTGTTTCTAAGTTTTTATATAAACTAGCATTTAGAGCTATATTACCAGAAGTTTTAAGTACTAAAGCATTTACATCAATAGTAGTTGTTTCAACAGTATTAAGTCTTATTTGTACTTCTTTTGGATCTACACAAGTATTAGTAATAGTTATTGTATAAGGACTTGTTTCTTCTCCATCACTGTTTATTACTGGTTTAATTTTAGATATCTCTATAATGCCATCATTTTCATAGTAGATTTTAAAACATTCAATGTTTTTAGTATTTGTTTCTTCAACTTGTTTAGATGATAACCACACACCATAACCTGTTCCAACAGATAATGTTGCAACTAGTAACAAAGCTATTAGAGCTAATGATATAATGTATTTTTTCTTCATGTATTGTCACCATCTTTTCTAGTTATTAAGCGTTTGTTGAAGTATTAACTGCTCCTCCAGCTGTTTTAACAGCTGATTTAACAATGTTTGCTCCTTCAGCAAGAATATCGTAGTTGAAATCGTTTGTCTTTACTGCAAGTACAGCAATAACGAAGATTTCACCAGGAGCTGCATCTGTAATACCAATAATCATATTTTGACTATTCTTAGTTAGTTCTACGCATATCATTTCAATATCAGAAATTGTAGTTACTTTTATGTTATGTACTACTGCTCCTGAATCGATATACATTTGTCTAACTGCAGGTAATGTATTTTTTAAATTTTCTAAGGTTCCTAAACTAATACTAATCATCATTTCTTTAGTCTTTTGATAATTTAGGATATCAAAACCTTGAGTACCATAATCTTTAGCAGTATATTCATCAGGTACTGCATAAGAGTAACCATTATTAGATACTAAATGGTATCCTTCAGGAACTGTTACTTCACCACCAACTGGTGTTGTATGACCAGGTGTTGTTGGTTGCTGTGGTTGTTCTGGAACTTGAGGTTGTTCTGGTTGTTCAGGTTCTTCTGGCTCTTCTGGTTCCTCAGGGTCCTCTGGCGGAATAACTGGTTCTTCCTTCTTTGGTTCTGGTTCTTCTTGTTTTAATACAACATCGCTATTTGTATCTTCGTCTCCTTCAACTTTATTGTTTTTAGTTACGAATACTATAACGACTGCTATTATGGCAAGTACAACTACTACACCAAGTACTATATAAATGGATTTGTTATCCCCATCTTTATTACCACCGTTATTCATTGGGAATCCGCCTTGGCCACCTTTAGCACGCATCATAGGAGGTGCTTGCATTGGGCCGCCACCCATATTTCCTCCAGGGCTTGATATTTGAGATAATTGCATTCCGCACTTAAAGCAAATTGTGTCTTTTTCACTTAACATATGACCACAGTTTGGACATGTTCTCATCTACGTCACCTACTCTCTTATTAATTATAGCATATTTCTTCATAAAAAAAATGATTTTTTAAATCATTTTTAATCTTTAATTCCTAGAATTTGAATGTCTTTTATGATGTATTTTATCGAGTTACTTATAAACACTTCTATATCATTCATGTCAAAGACAAAATTCTTTTCTTTTTTGGTTTCTTCGATAATAAGGCCCATCTTATCTACTAAGATATCCAATTTATCAACTGGTATTTCTCTAATAGCTGTTGTTGGCTCTCTAAATTCCTCGGAAAAAATGTCTAATGGCAACATATATTTATCAATTAAATCAGTATTTAAATTTGTATAATCATTGTAAATTAAATCTCTGATAGCTGTATATGTTAATTGTTTTTTGACATTTTCTCTAGTATATCTTTCTATGAATTGATATACGTAATCTCTAAACCAATATTTATCTGTTAATAAATGAATGAAGTAACCCATTGTAAACGGATTGTGTAAATCATTACGATATTTAGCTAAGAATCGATCAATGTTAGGTACATCGTCTTCATTAGAGTGATCTAAGAAGTGAGATATTTCTTTTGTTTCACCTATTTGTTTTGAGATATCTGGAGCTATAGATCCTAATAATAAATCATATTCATTCATTTTTAAGTACTTATTTACTTCTTTTGCTATACACAAATGAATTATTGCTGATGCCATACTATCACCTATTATTAATTATAGCATATTTTTATTATAAAAAAAGAAGATTAAATCTTCTTTTTATTTTATATCTAAAGCTAGATTAGTTTTAGTACTACGATGTTTATTATGAATTATATTATGTAGATATTTCATTGAATTTACGAATTCTTTTTCTAGTTCTAAAGTTTTCTCTTCGTTATTAAAACTAATTTCTAAAGCTTTATTAATTAGGTCTTTATATTGATCTATTAGTTCTTTTATATTAGTAAATGCGATGGCATTGTATTTTGAATCTGTTGGTTTTTTATCTTTATTATCTATATTGTCTAAAGATATGAAATCAACAATTATTTTCTTTTTAGATTCTTCTTCTATTTTACTAACTATTAGTTTAGCTAACATACGATAATATGCTACTTCAGCTAAATCGTTAATATAATCACTATATGATAAATAACAATTACCATTTTCATCTGTTAAACCTATATCAGATAAGGAATAGTATGTATTTTCCATAGTAGCTGTTAAGTACATTGGCATACCCATTTTTGCTATTAATTCTGGATAGTTATTGTTTAGTTTATTTAAGATATTAATCTTTTTTACTAGGTCGTCTTTATTAGCATATAGAGTTGTTCTTTTCTTGTTATTATCACTAGTTAAAGCTTTCATATCATAGTTTAAGTTATTTTCTACACATTGTCTTATGTATTCATTTATTAATAGATTTGTTTCTAAACGAGGTCCATTAATATAGATACGATAACTATTCTTAAAAGCGTTGTTAACAAATAATGAGTTATCCCCAATTCCTATATGTTCTACATTTAAATCTGTTGTTTCTACTGTAGATAATAGAATAAAGGTATAAAGATTGTTAGTTAGATTATATTTGTTACAAATATAATGAGATTGTTCTCCTTTATTCATTTCTTTTAAGATACCATAGATTTCTTCTCTAGTTAGAGTTTCTAATCTAGCTAGTTCTTCTTCAGTAATTAGATTTAAGTATTTATTATTTAAATCGTTATAAGCATAGTTATTAAACTTATCTAAGAAGATTAGATATAGTTTATAAGTTAAATCTGCTTGAAGCTTTAAGTAATCGTATTCTTTGCTTTCTTTAATAGGTTCATCTGTTATTAGAGATAATTCTTCTATAGCAAATCTATTTTCTTGATATCTTTGTTTTAAGAAAGCACTAAATACTTCTTCATCTTCAAAGGGATCAGTTATATTTTCTTTTAGGTATTTTTTATTAACATCTTCAGGAAGAGTTACTTTTTTTATAATCTTTTTTTCTTTAGTTAATTCTTTACGAAGATTGATATTGAATGTTACTGATAGATAGAACAATACTTTTAAATAAGCTGCTTTTTCTGGATCAGTCATTTCTTTTTTCTTTGATAAGTAATCTTCTATCATTTTAGGAACTGATTCTTTTATAGGTTCAAAACCTAGTTTTTCTGCAGATAGTTTTATTTCTTCTGTAAACATCAAAGAATTCTTTTGAATTTCATTAAAATCTAATTCATTTTTGGTAGCTAGTTCTTTTAGTTCATTGTATTCTTCTACATCTGTTTCAGGGCGTAAATTATAGATACACATACGTCCAAATAATTCTTGTTCTTTTTTCTCTTTTGGTTCTTTTACTGTTACGTATTTTTCTAGTTCTTCTCTTAGATTTACGTCGTATATTTGAGATAGTTCAATTAGATTTTTTAGATATATTTTCTTTTCTTCATCAGTTAAAGAATCTTTGATTGCTATATATTTTTCAAGCAATGCACAAAAAGATTCAAAGTCACAATTGAATCCTAGTTTAGCTGTTTTTCTTTTTAGATTTTTTACGAATTTATTTGTTTTCTTTTTATATTCATTAAACCTTTTGCCAGTTAAATCTTTTAGTTTTTCTAGTTCTTCTTTAGGTCCATTTGTTAGGAAATAATAACAAAATTTACGAAATGTTTCTTCCATACTCTCACCTATTATAAGTATAACAAAAAAGATAACTTATTTTAAGTTATCTTTTACGTATGTTGTTACTTTATTGACAACGTCATCAATGTCTAAATCAAAACCATTTCCTGTTTTTCTTTCTTTCCATTCTACTTGGTTATCAACTATTTTTTTACCTACTGTTATACGTAAAGGTATACCAATAAGTTCCATATCTTTGAATTTAACTCCTGGTCTTTCATCACGATCATCATAGATTACTTCGATACCAGCATTTGTTAATTCTTCATATAGTTTTTCAGATACTTTAGTTTGTTCTTCATTGTTCATATCAATTTGAACTAATGCTACTTGATATGGAGCGATATTCATAGGTAGAATCATACCATTTTCATCATTGTTTTGTTCAATAATAGACGCTAGTACTCTTCCTGGTCCGATGCCATAGCAACCCATTGTAGGAACTTGAGCAGTACCATTTTCATCTAGATATGTTAATCCTAAGTCTTCTGCATAGTGTTTTCCTAGTTTAAATGTATTACCTATTTCGATACCATGTTTGAAGTATAGTTTTCCTTCATGACATTCTGGGCATGTATCTCCTTCAACTACTGAAGCAATGTTACCAACTGTAGTATAGTTAATATCTTTAACATTACAGTTAATATAATGATATCCTTCTTTATTAGCACCAACACAGAAGTTCTTCATATGTAGGATTTCTTCATCTATAACGATATTGCATCCTTCTAAACCTACTGGACCAGTAAATCCTGGTACAGCATTAGATTTAGCAATTTCTTCATCGTTAGCAAATCCAATTTCTTTACCACCTACTAGTTTTAGAACTTTATCTTCATTTAGATCTCTATCTCCTCTTACGAAGCAGATTGTTAAGTTACCATCAACTACCATTAATAGAGCTTTAACACTCTTCTTAACGTCTAATTTCAAGAAATTACATACATCTTCTATTGTTTTACAATGAGGTGTTTCAATCATTTCTAATTTCTTTTCTTCTTCTTTATCGTCGATGTTACTAAAACTACTTACTTCTAAGTTTGAAGCATAGTTACAATGATCACATAATACTAATGTATCTTCACCTGTATCTGTTACAGCTTGGAATTCTTCTGATAAGTCCCCACCCATAGCACCAACTGATGCTCTTACGATTTTATAATCAATTCCCATACGATCGAAGATACGTTTATAAGCATTGAACATTTTATCATATGATACTCTAAGTGATTCGTCATCACGATCAAATGAGTAAGCATCTTTCATTACGAATTCTCTAACTCTTATTAAACCAAAACGAGGACGAGGTTCATCTCTAAATTTTTCTGCTTGTTGATAGATAGTAAATGGTAAGTCTTTGTAACTTTTTACCATTGCTTTAGCAGCGATAGTAAATAGTTCTTCATGGGTAGGACCTAATACCATATGTGTTCCTTTACGGTCGCGTAGGTTAAACATATCGTCACCGAAGGCTTCTACTCTACCGCAAGTTTCATAAACTTCAGCAGGTATTAATGAAGGCATTAATAGTTCTTGAGCTCCTGCTCTATCCATTTCTTCTTTGATTATTTTTTGAACTTTTTCATATGTACGTAGACCTAATGGTAGATACATATAAATACCAGCAGCTACTTTTTTAATCATTCCTGATCTTACAAGTAGATTTCCTGATGTACTTTCTTCGTCTTTAGCGTTTTCTCTTAGAGTATAGAAATAGCTATTACTTAGTTTCATATTTGTTCCTCCTTAAAATATAAAAAGGATGGTACACAAGGAGTGCATAAGCACGGTACCATCCTTTTATTTACTTAATTAATATAACGGCTATTCACCGGGAATTATTATTCCTCTTAGAAAGTAGTAATTATTTAATGTATCTGTTAATATTCCACCATCATT
>JAFPMR010000029.1 GCA_017411235.1 Bacilli bacterium
ATTAGGAACACCAATTAATTTCATATATTTTTTTAATCTTTCAATACTCATACCTGCTCCACGCATGCATGTTACGAATTCAATTACTCTAATGTTTTCATCTGAGTATTCTCTAATACCATTTTTTCTAGGAACGTCAATTATTATTCCTTCTTGTTCATAGTATCTTAGTGTTGCTTTTTCTAAGTTAAATTTTTTTGCAACTTCAACAATCTTCATGGTTCATCACCTATGTGTAGTATACATCTTAAAGTAAACTTTAAGTCAAGTAAAAATTCAACAAGTGTTGAAAAACTCCTTTAAAAAAGTATTAGTGTTTAATACTAATACTTTCATAAGGTTCTGGAATTACCATTGGTAATTGAGCTTTGAATTCAGTTACTCTATTTTTACCTTGTCTTTTAGATTCATATAATGCTAAATCAGCATGTTTTAATACTTGATCTAATGATTCATTACGTTCATTAAATGCATAACCAATACTAGTTGTTACTTGACGTATTGGATCTTCTAACATAAGTGTATCTGCTACTGTTTTACCAAATACTCTTGCTCTATCTCTTATTACGTCATGTGGACATTCTACAAAGACAGCCATGAATTCATCACCACCTAAACGGCATAAACAATCTTTAGCTCTAGTGGTTCTTAATAGAATAGATGCTATTTTTTGTAATACTTCGTCACCTTTATCATGTCCATAGGTATCATTAATAGATTTAAAGTCATCAACATCTAACATCATAATACCTGTAAAGTCTCTTATGCGACTTAAAGCATTACGATTATTTAAACCTGTTAATGGATCTATAAAAGCTACATTTCTTAAATAATTTCTTTCTGCTATTAGTTTTTCTGCTGCACCTTTACTTTGTTCAAGTAATTGCATTATTGGTTCTTCTTCAAATGCCATGGAAAATCCCCCCTTTTCCCCTAGGTAGTAAGATTATAACTTGTATCTAGTAATTTGGCAATTTTTTCTATAGAAACAGAGCCATCTAATAGTATAGATATCCAATATTTTTTATTCATATGATAAGCTGGAACGATACCATTTTCTTTAATTAAGTCTTCGATATCTTCTGTAGGTACTTTAACATTTAAGACATATACTATTTCTTTAGAATCTATTCCTACTTTGTTATAAGGTATATCCATTACGATACCAAACCATTTAGCTTCTTTATGTTTTAAGACAAAGGTATTTGGTGAATCACTAAATAGATATTCTGGTTTTAAGTTATATTTTTCTTTAACAAGATTTATTACTTGATGAACTGTATCATTTTTATAATCTTTTTCATAACATGTTGATAAAATGGATTTTATTAACAATTCAAATTCTTCTCTTATAGCACCTACATACTCTCCATTTATTGTTTCTATATAGAATGGCATGTATTCTTCTTCTGTAGAATTATCTAATACAGTAGATAAGACTTTTTTATCATTTATTTCTATATGAAAAGTAAAGTCTTTATTAGTAGATAATTGATTAAGAATATAGGTGTCTTTTTCTTTTTTAAAACCAAATAGTTTTAGTTTATCTTCTTTATATTTAAATCTATTAAATTGCTTAGATATATCATGCATAGATATCACCTGTTTTTTTATTATAGCAAAACAAAAGAAAAGATAAAGACTTAATGTCTTTATCCGTATACTTCTTGAGTTAATTCCATGAGTCTATTACGTTCTGTATAAATCTCTTGAGTAAGTTTTTTATTCTTTTCTCTTTCTACAGCTAGTTGATCATCTAAACGTTTATTTAATTCATCAACAACCATACGAGCTTTTTGTGGTGAAAACTCATTAAAATCAAGATTTAATTTGTCTTTAAAGAACTTATAGACAGCTGCTCTTCTTTGATCGTTATTTTCCACGAGTCTCACCTGCTGTCTTTTGAGCTTCTAAAGCCGCAGTTTGTTCTTTTAGTTCTTGTAAAGTTTTTTCGTCTTCATGGTTTTTTTGTAAGATACTTTCATATTCAACAACTTTAGCTTGTAAAGCTTCTAGTTCTTCTGTAGTAACTTGTTCCATAATCCCCCTCCTTTGTTATTTTTTTTGAAGAGTTTTAATCATTCTATCGTTATTTGCTTTAATTCTTGCTTCTATCTCTGCTGCTCTTCTCTTTATTTCTTCTAGTTCACGAGCTAGTTCAGCATTTTCTTTTGCTATAGCTTGTACTTCCTCATATTTAGATTGTGTTTCTTCTAATTCATCTAAAGATACCTCTGCAGGTGCTTCTTCTTTTTTAGGTCTTGGAGGAGGTACTAGGTCAATTCCTGTAGTGTCTTCTGGTATTGTCAAGCCAGTCACTCTCTTTCCTTTATTTCTTCTCTCTTCATTTCTTCTTGTTTCACGAAGTTCTGTTTTTTCCATTATATCTTGTAATTTTTGATATATAAATCCTGCTACAACATCAATTGTTTCTTTAAGTACTGCTGGATGCTTTGTTTTGTTTGTTTCTGAACGTTCATAGTTGCCTTCTCTATCAATTGGTCCATAGAAATCTCTTGATCTAAATTCCATTTTACCAATTATTTCTGCTAATTTTTGTTCAACATTAGAACTACCAAACATATCTCTTTGACGAATACCAAAATGAGCTAAGATATCGTTAGCTAGAGCATATTCTTCTAGTCTTAGTGTATCTCTTTCTTCCCATGTTGATGTTAATACTTCAGTAACATATGCTTGTACAGCTTCTTTTGTTATACGTGGTTTTATTTTTTCAGTACCACCTAATGCAAATGTATCAAATACTTCACCACGGAATTCATAATTAAGTGGTTTTGCTAGAGTACCAATTAATGATGTTCTCATTTGACTTAAACGATTTTGAATACCATAGTTATTTTGATCAAAGAATTCAGCATTTTCTCCACCTACAAAGTTACTTGATCTACCATAGTTTAGTTTTTGATAATTTGCTATTATTCTATGACATTCAACTAAGAATTCTTCTCTAAAGTGATAGCCTTCTTCTTTGATAATAGTATCAAATCTTTCTAGTAATTCTGCTACTGATATTTTTGTATAATCGAATTCGCTTTTTGGTGGTAGTATTTTATCTACCAAGTCAACTATATCAAAGTATGTTAACATTTCTCTTTCATCCATATTAAAAGCCTCCTATCATATTTATTATATCATAGGAGGCTTTGTTATGCCTTTTATTTAACTAGTTTCTTTACACTCTTATGTTCTTTATACCATTTTAAGAATTCTTTTGTTCCTGAAGTATGTAATTCATTTCTATTTTGTCTTTGTTCATCAGTCATTTCTGATAAGGTTATGTCATAACCATCAGGAATGAAGACATGCCATAGTTTTGACCATTGAGCTTCTCTATCTAGACCGTGTTGTTCTTTAGTGATAGTTCCTGGACTTTTACCATAGAAGGTATGAAATTCTTCACCATCATAGTATGTTGTACAATCCATGAAGTAAGCATGTCTATTTTCAACATCTTTCATTTCTTCAAGTAGTTTAGGTATGTCATTTGCGATACCACTACGTTTAACAAATGCTCCTGGATATCCTGGTTCACCTGGATAGTTTTCAATATAGAATCCAGCATCTGTTACAAAGACTTCGGTATGTAATAAGTTATAAGCATTTCTAGCTTTTTCTTGAGAGATGAATGTTATATCATTTACTTCTGGTTCTTCAAAGTCATAGTCGTAGAAATCGACATCTACTCCTTCTTTCTCAAATCTTTCTTTTACAGAAAGATATTTACCATGATTACCTGTTACATATGTTAACATTATAATTCCCCCTTATAACGATAAGCTTTTTTTACTACACTAGGATCATAATCTACTTGAGATAATCCCAGTCCTTTTATTTTAGATATATAGTTACATAGTAGATATGTTTTTAATGCTAAGATATATTCTCCTACTATTTTGTCTTTAGTATTTGATCTAAGTACTATAACATTTTTATAGTTATGAATAATGATATCTAATAGAAATCTATCTAATTCTGTTTCTTGATTGATTAAATAGATTAAAGTATGTTCATTTCTATTAGTACTAGATGTTACTGATCTACCATGACAGTATTCATATTTTTCGTGTAATAGAGGTATTCCTATACCTGATTCTGCCATTACAGAATCTAGTATATGAGATGATACATTGGTATCATCACCAGTCATTATTTCAAATACTTTAGTATCTACATCATAGTTCATTATAGTATTACTAAATGTATCTTTAATAATGTTACTTAGATATTCTTCTTCATTAATACCTTGATTGTGTAGATAGTATTTTAATAACTCTCCCATAGGTATTAAGGTAGTAGCTTCTGATATGAATGAATGTTCTTTATCCATACCATCGTAATGTAATCTTACTTCTTGTTCGTGTAATGAATCTTCATTACCATGAACTAGAATTGATTTAGGATATGAATCCATGGCTTTTATAATACCATAGGATTTACCACTCCAGGAATAACAAATTAAGTTATTAACTCCTTTTAAGTTATAAAGTGCATCTCTAGGAGTCATATTTATAGATATTATTCCTTTATCTGTTAATACTTTGGAACCAAAGATTGCTGCTGGGTAAGAACCTCCACTACCGATGGATACATTTGGTTCAGTAACTCTATCTAACACTTGATAGTTTTTCTTACTATCGATATGTCTATTAGCATCTAATAATCTTTGTTCTAATCTATTAAATGTAATAGAATCTGGATCTGATGAATGTGCCATATTATCACCTCTTCAAGTTCATAATATCACTTATGTAGGCAATATATGGTCAATATAAAAAACAGCACATTATTTGCTGCTTTTTTATTGAATGCAGTACATTTGTTTGCTATAATACATAACTAGGAACATTTAGTAGTTAAGTGTCTACCTCCATTCTACTTAGAAAGGAGGTTTGATATTAATGAGAATTGAAACTTTTGTTATAAAAGTTTTAAAACTTATTGCTATCATTTTATTTCTCCTTACCTTTTTGGTAATAGCAATAAAAAAATGACACTTAAGTTTTTAACTTAAATGTCTATTCTCAAACAAGGTAGACATTCAACATACGAAAACTGAATGTTCCCTTTTCATAATTTAATTATAATATAAACAGATTTGTTTAGCAAATTAAAATGTTTCATTTAACAGTTCAATTTCTTTAATATCTTTTAGACCAAATTGACGCATATCTTGTCTTAGTTCACAATAAGCAACACAGTACCATCCATCTTGAAATAAGAACATTTCTGCTGGATAGATTATTCTTTCTTTTAATCCAGATGATTTAGATACATATTTAATTCTTACTTTTCTTTTTTCTTTAATACCTCTTGTAAGAATATTGTATTTATTTAAATCTTCATTAGATAGTTTTACTTTATATTTTTCTGTATTAATTCTTATTTCTTGTTTTAAGACATATCCACCATAGGGACCCATGATTGTATCTATATAGATACCTGCTTTTTCTAAGTCTTCTTTATATACTCTAATCATTCTAGGCGTTACTTCTAAAAGATTAGATAGTTCTTTGATACTATATTTTTTACCTGTAGATAGTAATTGTAACATAGTTAAGGTATTAGACAATTTTGACATAGTATCACTTCCTTGAAGTGTATTATAGCAATTTTTTTGTTATAATTTAAGAGTAAGGTGATTAAAATGAGTAGATATTGTAAGAATTGTGGCAAAGAATTAAAAATCACAGATGTTAAATGTCCTAATTGTGGTGTTGATTTAAATACTGATGCTAAGGAAGAAGAAAAGAAAGTAGAAGCAACACCTTTTGGTTTAGCTGTTTTTTCTTTGTTATTATTCACTTTACCTATTCCAGTTAATTATTTGATTACTAGATCTATGGAAACTGGTGGAGCTAAGACAGCAATAAATGTATTTTCATTTATGGTATTTTTAACTGGTGCTAGTTTATATAAGGAAGCCAGAAAAAAGGTTGATACTCCTTTTATGAGAGCAATACCAATTATTGGTTTTATTATAATAGCAATATCATGTTTTCTTATATTTTTTAAACAATAAAAACACAAGAATTAATCTTGTGTTTTTTTATACATCATATTGTTCTAGATGATATTTATCTATAATACCTCTATATTTATCTGTAGTACTAGCATTGGGATTAGGAGTATAACCTTCTAGGAAACTACGATAGTCTTCTAATCTATTACTTCCTACACATTCTGGATGATATAGTGATACGACATTAGCATAATCTTCTATACATTCTTCTATACTATCGTAATGTCTCATTGATTCATTACTAGGAATTATATGAGTTCCTGATGAATCCCATTGTGTAACTGTATTAACACCTGATGTTCTTTTTCTAGACCAAGTAGATGTTTGCATGTCTGGTGTTATTCTACCCATGTCAGTATTAATTCCTAAGACATTATTGTATTGTGATAATGATGAAGCATGTGTACTCATCCATCCAGATTCATTTATTATTTGAGCTAGGATTAGAGATTTTTTAATACCATAGGTATTAGTATTTTTTACTATCTCTCCTACTTTCTTAATCCATTGCCCTCTAGCAGAATCTTCTGTATATTCTTGCCATTCATTATAAGCAGCATCACCTAAAGCATAGAATTCACTAGCTTGAGTATTACCTAATTCTCCTGATGGAGTTATTTCTGGTGTTGTTTCTGGAGCATTAGCATGAATATCACCATTTGATTTAATTACTGGCATTGTCTTTTTACCAAATAAGTCAACAAATTCACCTTTGAAATCTACTGGTTCTGGTAGATCAGGTGCTTTAAATTCAGATAAGTTTTCTTCTAGTTCTGTTAATTCTTTTAAGTAGTTTTTAAACCAGGTATTTGAGTTAGTATGTCCTTTCTTTAGTCTTTCTATAGGTTCTTTTAGTTTATTTTTTATTCCAATGATTTCTGGGTCATGGATTTGGCTATAATAACTACTATTAAACTCGTTGTAGATATTTTCAGCTTCTACTTTTAGTTCTTCAAGTTCAGTAGTTTTACTATTTAATGTATCGAGTTTAATATCATAGTCCATACTAAAACCTTCTTATCTTATTTTATTATAACATAGTATTAGTTTTTTTTGACCTATTATGTATGTTATGTTAGTATACATCTTAGTTTTGGGGGGTGGAATTATGAAAAGAGTCTTTTTACATTCTGTTAAAACTACTGGTGATATTAAAGATATTGATGGTTCTTTAATAGATTTAGAGAAGATATTAGCTACTGGTGCTATTCTTACTAGACATAGTCAAAGATTAATAGGTTTTGGTTTTAATGGTACTAAACATATATCTTTATCTGATTATAGTAAGAGATTTAATAATATCTATAAAGATGACCCTCAGTTTTTTGATTATACTGCTTATGCTATGTATTCAACAAAAGCTGTATCTATTATGATTGATCCTAAGAAAGTAAAATATATAGTTCCTAACCTAGTTAAACCTTTAGATATTTCTTTATTGTCTGCACTAAGAATGTTTGGTGCTGCTAATGATATGTTTAGTGAAAGAATTAGTGATTTACCTGATGAAGTACAAGTACATGGAGATATATGTGAAGATGCTTTCTGTGGTATTACGATTCCAATTGAAGATATTAATTCTGAGTTCAGTGTTGTTAAAGTTAAAGAAGTTTATTTAAAGATAAAAGAATTATTAAAGAAATATGAATATCATTTAGGTATTTATGATGTTGGTAATTTAAGAGAAATCACTTCAGAAAGAGATATTGAAGAGATAGTAAAAAGAAGTCATTAGATGACTTCTTTTATTTTGTCTAGATCATTCATATCTATTTCATATTCTTCTCTAGTAAACATATTCTTTAATTTAAATACTTTATTAGTTATTTCATCTTCACCAAGAATTATTACATATGGTATTTGTTCTTTGTTACAGAAATCTAATGATTTCTTTAGTTTTTTATCTTCCATTTCGATATCTATTTTATAACCTAGTAATCTTAATTCATTAGCTAGTTTTAATGATTCTACTTTAGTATTCATAGGTATGATATAGATATCAAGAGCAGATTCTTTATTTAAGTCTTCTCGATCTTTTAATAAAGCAAAGATAGATGTTAAACCAAATGAGATACCTATAGCAGGATAGATATTACCATCATCAATGAATTCTGTAATCATTTTGTCATATCTACCACCGCCACCAATAGCGCCAGTTAGTTTACCTGTTGTTTCATATACTTCAAAGACATTACCTGTATAGTAATCTTGTCCTCTAGCTAGAGATGGTGTGAAGGTTGTATATTTAAGAAGTTTTAGTTCTTTTAGATATTTAGTTAAACTATTTAATTCTTGTAAACCTTCATTTAATAATGTATTTTCTGTAGTTTTAAATCTCTTTGTTAGTTCTTTTAAATCTAGTTTAAAGTATTCTAATAATTTAGTTATTTGTTCATTATTTAAACCAATATTGGTAAATTCATTAGCTAGTTCAAATTCTGTTAGTTTGTCTATTTTATCAATTATGGTAATTGTTGGAGGAATCAATTCTTCATCTATACCTGCTTCAATAATAAGTCCTGACATTAATTTACGTGAATTGTATTTGATATTAATAGGTATTTGTAGTTTATTGAAAGCATCTACATATAGAGATACTAATTCAGCATCAATCATCTCTCCTGATAAACCTACGACATCAACATCACATTGAGTAAATTCTCTATCTCTACCTACTTTAACTGGTCCATCTCTAAATACTTTGTTTATTTCATATCTTTTGAATGGTAGTTTTATTTCGTTTTTGTTTAGTGCAATGAATTTAGCAAATGGTACAGTTAAGTCATAACGAAGACCTAGTTCTCTATTTCCTTGATCTCTTAGTTTATAGATTTCGTTTAGTATATCATTTGTTTCATCGTATTTACCTGCTAACATATCAAAGTAACATAGGATTGGTGTTTCGATTGGTTGATAACCGAAACGCTCAAATGTTTCTTTTAAGATACCGTTGATATAGTTTCTTATTCTTTGTTCTTTAGGTAGGAAGTCATAACCTCCTTTTACATTTTGTATTATCATTTTTGTTCCCTTCTTTCTAATTCTTTTAATGTTATGTCTAGTGCTTCTTTTGGAGAAGAAGCACTTAAACATTTTAATCTTTTTCTGTTATCAAAATATTTATTTGATAATTTTTTAGCCCAACCATTATATTTATCTATGGTAATGATTGGAATATTGGCTTGATATGCTATAGCCATTTC
>JAFPMR010000297.1 GCA_017411235.1 Bacilli bacterium
AACCACATTACTTTATTTACCCAGTCTTCTGAAGGACTGTTAACACTTCCGTGAACATATACTCCAGAGAATTTGTAAATACCATCTGGATCTGAAATATCAAATCCATTTCTTTCTGCAATTGATTTAACCGTTAGTACGTGAGCAATAACTCCAGCTTCTAGTGTTGGGAATGACATCCAACCACTTCCACCTTTCATACGACCAATATTATTTTTGTTTTTAGCTAGGAAACTATTCATATTTCCAGATTCATGATAAACCATCGCTAAAGCAATACTTTTGTCAATGCCAAATAAATCAGCAATTTTACCATAGTATTGTTCAAATGTTAAACCATTACTCATATAGATGGTTCCTTTTTCTCTTCTAGCAGTTTCTACTGAATAACTAGTAATTATTTCGTTTGCTGTTGTTCCATATCTTTCTGGATTACGATAAATGTCTCTTACGAAATATGCTACTCCTGCTTCAAAAGAATTAAATGAACCAAGTTTAGTTATGACGTTTGCTGGACCAATAACATTAGTTTTTAAATATTCTTCTTTTGTATAGTTGTCTGTATAGTTTTTAACAATTTCTAATATTTTATCTTTCTTTAAGTGGAACTTATCTGCATAGTAGATTACTGTATTGTCTTTTTGAGCATTGTTTAAATAACTACTTAAATTATTTAAAAATGCATTACTATTTAATAGATTAGGTTTTGACTCTGTAGTTTCTTCTTGTAAAACAGTTGGAGCTGCCTCCTCTACTTTTTCAATCGTTGCAGAATATGAATGATTATTTTTCACGACAATAAATGTTGATATTAAAGTTATCAACAAGAAGATAGGAAGTGCAATAATAAACTGTTTTCTTAAGCGCAATTTAGGCTTTCTTTCTATCATACAGTATGTCCCCTTTGTATGTAATAATTTTACTTTATTATGAAATTGAAGTCAAATTTCGCAAAAATGACAAAAAAATGAGAGTGTATATTAACACTCTCTTTTACACTAGTTAAATCTACTTGAGAAATTACCATTTTCGAAGATTGGTATTTCTTCTCCTTTATCTGTAATTCCTATTATATTAGTATCTTTGTTTCCAATCATAAAGTCAACATGGTTAGTACAATTATTTAAATGATGTTTATTAAATAATTCTTCTTTATTAATGTTAGTTCCATTTTCAATACATTCTGGGAATGAATCTCCTAATGCCAAATGGCAAGCAGCATTTTCATCAAATAATGTTTCATAGAAGATTATATTAGAATTAGATATTGATGAATCGTATGGTACTAATGCTACCTCTCCTAACATGTTAGAGTTTTCACATGAAGAAATAATATTCTTTAAGGTTTCTTCTCCTTCTTTAGCATGACATTCTATGGCTTTACCATTTTCAAATTTAATCCAGAAATCTCTAATCATATTATCTTGATATGATAATGGTTTGGCTGCATAAACAATTCCATTTGCAGTTTGACAATCTGGAGATGTAAATACTTCTTCTGTTGGGTAGTTAACTAATACTTTCTTTCCATTAGCTAATTCTTCATATCCTGATTTCCAGATAGCACCATCTGGTAATTCGATAGTAAAGTCTGTTCCTAAAGAATTTGTATATCTTAATTTTTTAAAATGACATTCAGTAAGTTTTACTGATCTTTCATTTAATTTTTTAGTTTTTTCATTCCAAATTGCTTCAGGGTTCTCTTTAGAAATAGCACAGACTTCAAAGATTTTATTCCATAAGTCTTCTAATGGTGTTTTAGATTCAGGGAATACTTCTTCAGCCCAAGCTTTTGTTGGTACAGCTGCTATACACCAAGGTACCATTGATTTATCTCTTAGGTCATCAAATTCTTTTCTAGTATCAAAAGCATACATAGTTATATCGCTTAGTTTCTTTTGATCAATATCTTTCATTAAACCTGGAGTTTCAGATGCTAACATAACAAAGGCAGCACCTTTTTTAGCATATTCATTCCATTTTTCTTTATTAAAGTATTGATGATTTTTTAATTCTTCTAGTGTTAGTTCTTTTAAGATTGAATGTTTAAGTATTGGATCAGTTAAATCAAAGTAAATATCTTTGATACCTAATTCTAATGCTTTATCAGCTACAATACGGACAAAGTCTAGTCTTTCTGTATTAGCACTAATAAATAATGGTTGATTAGGTTCTACTTTTAAACAAACATTTAAAATAACACTTGCATATTTTTCTTGTAATTCTTTCATAGTAAGCCTCCTATATAATTATAGCATAAAAAAAGTAAGACATGGGTCTTACTAGAATTTATATACTTTAGGTTCTTCAGTAAATGAATAGATTGTTGCAACTGCATTATCGATTACAAATACTACTGTATTACCATCGTTTTCATCATACATTTTTCTTAAGTCAGGATAAGCATCTAACATAGACTTTCTTGCTACTGTACGATCATCTTCTTTAGCAGTTCCCTCTACTCTAATCCATTTGCCATCATACATAGCACATATTTCAATATTAGGATTATTTAAGATTTGAGTAGCTACTTTTTTAGATTTTCCTGTTTGAATATAAAGTTTGTCTTGGAAAATATTAACAGTACCAAATGGTCTTACATGTGGTTGATTGTATTCTACTGTTGCTAAATAATAAGTACCAGCATTTTTTAAAAATTCATAAGTTTCTTTCATTATTATCACCTAGGAAAATTATATCATAAAAAAAGAGATAAAACTATCTCTTTACTAAAACGCTATCATGTACATGAACTAATTCATATAATTCAGCTGCTTTATCTAATGGTAGATTTATACATCCATGACTACCATTTGTTTTATAGATTTCACCACCAAAACGACTTCTCCATGTTGCATCATGTAATCCTTCGCCACCATTGTAAGGCATCCAGTAATTAACATGACTATTATATGTTGAACCATCTGTTAGATAACGATCTGTTTCTTTTGATCTAATACTAAAGATACCTAAGTCTGATTGACGTTCTTGGTTATCTTTACCAGATACGATTGGTGAAGTAAATACTATTTGATTGTCTCTATATACTGTTAATGTTTGAGCACTAATATCGACAACAACTGCTGTATCTGTTAAAACTCCCATATCGTTTTTACTTATATAACCTACTTGAGCATCACCAGTTGATACTAAGTAATAACCGTTTTCTAATGAATAGATTTCACCTGATTCATATTGAGATACTACACCAGTTACATTACCATTTGGTGCATCATATATATAAGCATCATTTTTTAGGTATCCTACTTTATAGTAATTACCTTCTACCATAATAGTTTCTCTTACGTAATCACCTGAAACGTAAGCTACACCATTTACAGCATTAGGATATGCTATTTCATACCAACCATTGTCTAATAATCTAATCATTTTAATACTATGATTTGTACGAAGTAAATCTAATTGTTTAGATTCTGTTGTAGCTCTTTCACGTATTTTAACATTAGTAGTTGCTTGGACAGCTGGAACTACACGTACTGTGTTTTCTGTTAATTCATAGTTTCCATCTACACCATAAGATAATATTCTAATATAGTCACCACTGATGAATCCGATTGTTCCATTGCAATCTGCTAAATACCAGTTATCATCTGTTTTACCATATATTGCTAATGCTGTTCCTTCATCAAGTGTACTAATTAAATTATCTTTTGATACAACTGGAGCTAGACGGAAGTTAACTTCTGTTGTTGTTACAGCACTACCACTTTGTTCACTAAATGATCTTAGTGGATTATCTGGTTGGGTAGTAATTATATTTCCATCTATAAATGCTAAATGGTCACTATATCTAACTAGAGATAAACCATTGCTAGTATTTAAAATTCTAGAAGCATTTTCACCGATTGTTACTGTTCCAACTGGTTCTTCTGTTGGTGTAGGAGTAGGTTCAGCAGTTGGTGCTACTGTTACATATTCAGTTTGTGTTGGTTCTGAAACTATAGCACTTGCTCTTCCTGGTTTCTTTATAGTACAACCTGTTGTTGATAAAGCAATTGTTCCTGCTAATAAAATACTTAATAATCTTTTTGTGTTAACATTTTTCATACAAAATCCCCTTTTTTCTGGATGCAAAATATAATACCACTCTCCTGGTTTTAAGTCAAAAATAACAAAAAAAGAAGCATTGGCTTCTTTATGATTTTAAGGCTTTAAAGATTTTCTTCCATAGGTGTTCTCCTGAATAGTTTAGAATACCTACTTTATATACTTTCATACCTTTTTTAAAGACCAGTACTAAGAATGCTAATTGAATAAGCATCGCTATTACTACTGATAAGATGCTTGCTTCTCCAAGCATATATAAAGCTGGAGAGATTAGCAAACTTACTAATGGTACAAATGACATTATTTTTATGAAATGTGATCCATTATAGATAATAGCAAATATTGATAAATAGAAACCAATTGATACTATTAACATTAATGGAGTTTGTAATTGTTGGAAGTCATCTATATTAGTTGTCATTGATGCTAGTACTGCAGCACATACTGCATAAGATACTAATGTAATTAAGAAAAAGATAGCTACTATTGGTAGTATTTTAACAATGTTAGCTAAAATCTCTGGTGTTACAAAGTTATGAAGAGCATCTGATAACATTTTACTTGTATCTGTTACGATACTTGGTGATTGACTCTTAACAAAGGATGCTATACCAACTGATATTACGACACCTAGTATTTGAGTAATTATAAATCCTGTACAAGATATTATTTTAGCCATTAAGTGATCTGTTGGTGAAACATTAGTAATAATGTATTCCATACTCTTTGATGTCTTCTCTTCGTTTATTTCAGCACCTATCATTTGTACTAAAGTAACTATTAAGAAGAAGAACGGTAAGATCATTACAACCATAACAATGGCTCCTACTTCGGTATCTCCGTTATTAGTAACTTGATGTTTGTTTGATGGTGTTGCGATTCCTTGAGTTTCAACTAAGTAATTATCAAGATTAACTCCACTATTTATTTTAGCTAGTTCTTCAGGTGATAAACCTGAATCATTTATAGCTAGTTCATGATGTAAATCATTTAAGGAAGCTAAAATAAAATTTCTTAAGATATAACTTATATTGGTGTTGGAATAGATTTCAGCATTTAAATAGTTTTCTTCATCTGGATTAACAATAAGTAAGAATAGATTATTGTTGTTTTTTATTCTTTCTTTAATTGTTTCTGCATCTTCACTTGAATTAGTTACTGTGTATTCTGATACAGATGATAAATCTTTAGAGTGCTTTTCTAGTTTCTCTTTTAAGTATTCATAGTTATTGGAATTATCTATCAAGATAATTGTTTTTTCTTTTTGGAAGTCTCCACCAAATAGAGCAATTATATTTCCCATATTAAAAATAAGTAATAATGCTATTAAGATGAAGATGTTCATTCCTATGAACCATTTAGATGTTAGTTTCTTTTTTAAACTGGTAAGAATTAAATAGTTTCTTTTACTCATATACTTCACCTACTTTCGATACAAATATTTCATCTAATGTAGGATCTTCTACAGTAAATCTAACGATGTTCTTTCCTTCTTTTACTATGTTAAAGACATCATCTACATATTTTTTATCAGCTATTCTAATGATGTATTCTTCTGGTGTTTTTTCGATGTCTTCAACACCTTCTAGTTCTTTTATCTTCTTGATATTAATGTCACCATTAACATGGATACTCTTTTTTCGATAGTCTTCTTTAATCTGTTTTAAACTACCAGAAAGAATTGATTTACCTCTTACTAAGATTAGTAATTCTTCACAGAATAATTCAACGTGTTCCATACGATGTGATGAAAAGATTACAATACAACCATTATCAGACATTTCTTTTAATACTTCTACTAATAAGGAAACGTTAAATGGATCTAAAGAAGTAAATGGTTCATCTAAGATTAATAAACGAGGATTGTTTATTACAGAAGTTATGAATTGTAATTTTTGTTGATTACCTTTTGATAGTTCTTTAATCTTTTTGTGTTTGAACTCAGTCATGTTTAATCTGTTTAACCAGTAATCAATTTTTTCTTCAATCTCTTTTTTGTTCATTCCTTTAAGACGACCATAATACATTATTTGTTCATCGACATACATTTTAGTAAATAAACTTCTCTCTTCAGTTAGAAAACCAATTTTATCACTAACTGTGTAGTCGATTGGTTTACCATCTAAAGTGATTCGACCAGTTTCAGTTTCTAGTAAGTTAACGATCATTCTAAAGGTTGTGGTTTTACCAGCACCATTAACTCCTAGTAAGCCAAATATTTCTCCTGGTTTAACTTCAAAGGATAAATCATCGACTGCTTTTAAGTCGTCATAAGTTTTAGTGATGTGTTCTATTTTTAGCATTTAATCACTTCCTTAATTCTTCATAGATTAATTGCTCTATTGATAATAATTCTTTGTTATCAAATTCTAATTTAAAAATCTCTGGAGCATTTAATTGTCCATCAAGTATAATGTTATTTTTATATTTGATAGTTAGATTTTTATTTAAATCAATGTATTCTAATTTAGCAAATTGTAATAGATAGAAACAAATGGCATATCCATGTGAGAAGATTGCTATTCTTTTATCTTTATCATTAGTTAGAATTTCATCTATTACTTCATTCATTCTAGTGATAACATCTCTTTGCGACTCGCCACCTTCGGTTTTGAAATCTTTGTTTTCATATTGTTTTACAAACCAATCAGGATGTAAGCCGTCATTTGGTTTTCCTACTCTTCTTTCGTCTAGTCTTTCATCTATGTTAGCTTTTAAGTCATATTTTTCTAATAAGTATTTAGCGGTTTGTAAGGTCCTTACACACTTACTAACATATACTTTATCAATGTTTTTAAACTCTTTTAGATTAGCTAATTTCTTAGCTCTTTCTTCGCCTTTAACACTTAAGATGTCTTTTTCGTTTTGTACTAAAGGAGAATCTGTACTATTGATACCTTCAATAAAATCATGACTTATTCTTTCAGAATGTCTTATTAAATAGATTGTTGTCATATTATCACCAATTTAATTATAACATGAGATATAATATTCTTGGTGATAACATGATTAAAGATAGTATAAAAAGTATTTTAAAAGAATTAAAAAACAGCAAATTGATTGCCGTATCTAAGACTAAACCTGTTAGTGATATTTTGGAAGCTTATGAAGCTGGGGTTAGAGATTTTGGTGAAAATCATGTTCAAGAAATATTAGAAAAGATTGATAAACTTCCTAATGATATTAGATGGCATATGATTGGTCACTTACAAACAAATAAAGTTAAGGATATTGTAGATAAGGTATATTTGATTCACTCAGTAGATACTATTAAGTTAGCTAAAGAAATAGATAAACAAGCAAAGAAGAAAGATTTAGTAGTTAATATTTTATTAGAATTAAATATAGCAAACGAAGAATCTAAGTATGGATTTAAAGTTGAAGAATTAGATGCTGCTATAAAAGAGATAAGATTACTTAGTAATGTTAATGTAGAAGGTTTAATGTGTGTTGCACCTTATACTCCTACTCCTGAAGATAACAGAAAGTATTTTAAAGAAATGTATAACTTAAAGAATAAGTATAATTTAGATATATTATCAATGGGTATGAGTAATGATTATTTAATAGCTGATGAAGAACATAGTACTTATGTTAGAATCGGTACTAAAATATTTGGTGAAAGAGATTATTCAAAATAAAAAAAGCAATTTACATTGCTTTTTTATTTGGCATTTCTTCACCTACATAGGCAAAGAATTCTTCTTTAGTATGTGTTTTAGCATATTCTAATAAATCGATAATACCATTATCTTTTGCATATTCTTTTGGATTAACACTAATAGGATGACTAGAAGCATATTTTGATACCTCAATAAAGTTTTTGTCATATGGGCATCTACGACGCCAGAATTCTAACCACATTTGTGACCATGTCATACCACTTGCTAATAATTCTTGGACTGTTGGATCTTCTAAAGTATTATTACCTTCTTGATTATTAAGATCTACACAGCCTTCTTCATCGTATAGCTTAGATTGAATATCACATTCTAATTTGTCACAATAGTAAGCAAATTTAGCTTCCGGTGTTTTTCTTTCGTCAAATTCATAGATTAATGCTTTTATTTCATCTTTATTAACGAAATTCTTTAAAGCTGCTTCAACAGCTTTATGACCAATAACTCCTTTGATATCACGATCTATATCAAATAATGTTAAGTCTCCCATTAAGATTTCTTCCATTTCATGAACTGCTAACATCATGATTACTTTTTTTAAATCTAAGTCATAACCATAAGTAGAATGCATAAGAATTGCTAACATTTGAACACCATATACGTGTTCAGCAATACTCTCTACTCTTTCTCTATTTACATGCCAGTCTTTCCAACCAGTTCTTACAACATTTTTTAAACTATTACATAGAGCATAACACTCTAGTACTTTTGCTGCTTTTTCCATATGTACACCTCGTGAAAGTTATTATAACATATGTTGATAAAAAGTAAATTTTTTCTTATAATATCTAGCGGAAGTGGTTATATGACCAAAATTATAAATTTTAAAGATGGTATAGATGAATGGGAACTTAAGGAAATAAAGAAATCATTTGAAGATGGCAAGCTTGTAATATTTCCTACAGAAACTGTTTATGGTATCGGAGCAAATGCTTTAGATAAGACGGCCGTAGACAGTATCTTTGTTGCTAAAGGAAGAGCTCAAGATAATCCATTAATAGTTCATATTTCTAATTTTGAGATGTTAAAAGATTTAGTAGAAGAACCTAGTGAATTAGAACAAAAACTAATTGATGCTTTTATGCCTGGTCCATTTACACTAATACTTAAGAAAAAGAATATCATACCAGATAATGTTACTTGTGGTTTAGATACAGTTGGAATAAGATTTCCAGAGAATAAAACTGCACAAGCTATTATAGAATATACTGGCTTACCTATTGCAGCTCCTAGTGCTAATATTTCTTCAAGACCTAGTGGTACAAAGATAGATGATATTAAAGATGAATTTGATGGTAAGGTAGATATTATTGTTGATGGCGATGAAACTAAGTTCGGTATTGAATCAACTGTTTGTAAGGTAATTGATGGAGTTCCAACAATTCTAAGACCAGGTAAGATTACACCAGAAGATATTGAAACAGTTATTGGTAAAGTTGATTTAGATAAACATATTTTTATGAATACTAAGAGTAATGAAAAGGTAGAATCTCCTGGTATGAAATATAAACATTATGCACCTAATACAGATTGTGTTTTGATATATGGTCATAGTGATCAAGATTATATTGATTTAATTAATGAACATAAGAAGAATAAAACTACTATTATTGGTTTTAGTGAACATAAAGATCTATTTAAAGATTGTATATTCCATGAATTAGGTTCTAAAGATAATTTAGAAGAAATAAGTCA
>JAFPMR010000298.1 GCA_017411235.1 Bacilli bacterium
GAAAGTGTGTATTTGATGCTAACAAGTTACAACAAAGAAGAAATGAATTAAAAACGCCATTAAAAGTAGGTTATTTCAGCTATGATTATGATGGTATGAAGATAACAAATATTAGGTGGGTAAATGATAAGAATGGGTACATAAAGATATATAAAGTACCTGATACACCACATATAACTAAATACTGTATGGGTGGTGATACTTCTGGAGAGGGAAGTGATTATTATACAGCTCATGTATTAGATGCTAAGACTGGAGAACAAGTTGCAGCATTCAAAAATCAATTTGATGCAGATATATATGCTAAACAAGTATATTGCTTAGGAAAGTATTATAAAGATGCATTAATAGGAATAGAAAGCAATTTTGATAGTTACCCTATAAAGGAATTGCAAAGATTAGGTTACCCTTATCAATATATAAGAGAACAACAAGATACATACACAGGAAAGTTAGAAAAGAAGTATGGATTTAGAACAACACAAATAACAAGACCAGTAATTATTTCAAGACTTATAGAATTAGTAAGAGAACATACTGAGTTGTTAAATGACTTAGATACAATAGAAGAACTACTAACAATAATAAGAAATGAAAAAGGGAGAATAGAAGCACCAGTAGGTGGGCATGATGACCAAATGATGGGATTAGCAATAGCACATGAAGTAAGAAATCAAGTAGTATTTGATACTGAACCAATATATAGTTACCCTGAGTTTAAAGAGTTTGAAATAGAAGAAAACCAGAGTGACTATGGTGAAGAAATAGTAGTAGTATAAGGAGGACATATGAAAAAGAGAGTTTTAAGAGAAAGAAGAATGGTAAAACCTGAAGCAGTAGAAAAACCTGAACCTAAAACTGAAAAGAAAAAGGTGAAATAATGAAAGAAACATTAATAATAGTAGCAATAGTAAGTGCAATGAATATATTGTGCTTTTTAATTGGTGGCAAAGTAGCTCAAATGATATATAAAGGCAAAGAAATAAAAGTGATACCAAATCCAGTTAAAGAGATAAAAGAAGCAATAGAAGAAAAAGAAATATCTAAAGAAGAACAAAGATTTAATATAATTGCAGAAAACATAGATAACTATTCAGGCAACAGTATAGGGCAAAAGGTGATACCAAAATGAAAATAGAATGGCAAGAGATAGGAGGTTAAGGTGGAAATATTTAATGAAGATGATATTAAGAAAACTGATACATGGGAACTTTTTGAAAAAGGTAGAAACTATTTAAGAAGAATGAATGTTTATACTGATACTGATATAAACTATAGAATGTATAATGGGGATCAATGGTACGGTGCTAACATAGAGGGAATAGAGAAAGCACAATACAACTTTATAGAAACTATAGTCAATTATAAGGTATCAACTATAAACCAAAACTTATATGCAATACATTATTCAAGTGAAAACTTTGAAAGAAAAGAGTTCAGAAAGAATGCAAAGAAAGTATGTGATTTATTAGATAAGAAAGCAGCTAAAGTATGGGAAAAAGACCAAATGGACATAAAAGTAAGGTCAGTAAGTGATGATGCTGCTATTAATGATGAAGGTGTTATGTATGTATATTATGATGAAGATACACAAAGCCCAGTCAATGAAATATTAAATAAGAATGACATACAATTTGGTAATGAGCAGTCAAGTGAAATACAAAGCCAACCATATATCATAATCAGTAGAAGAAAACCAGTAACAAACATAAGAGAGTTAGCAAAAAGTGAAGGATGTTCTGAAAGTGATTTAAAATATATAGTAAGTGATAATGACATGCAAGACCAACCAGGAACAGATGCTAAGTATGAGAAAGATGATATGGTAACATATGTAACAAAAATGTGGAAACAAGATGGTACAGTATGGTATCAAAGTGCTACAAAGTATGTTGACATAGAGAAACCAAAAGATAGTGGCTTAACACTTTACCCTGTATCACATTTCATATGGAAAGATAAAAAAGGATGGTCAAGAGGTGAGGGAGAAGTAAGAACACTTATACCAAACCAATTAGAACTAAATAAGACACTAGCAAGAAGTTTATTAGCAATAAAACAATGTGCATATGCTCAAAAGGTAGTAAACCAAGATAAGATAGCAAATCCAACTGCAGTAAATCAAGTAGGTGGTGTAATTAAAACTAAGAATGGTGCATCAGTAGAAGATGTATCAAAGATATTCACATACATACAACCTGCAAGTATGAGTACTGATGTATCAAGAGTAATGAGTGACTTAATATCAATAACAAGAGAATTAAAGAATGCTGGAGATATAGCAACAGGTGGAATTAATCCAGAACAAGCAAGTGGTAAAGCTATACTAGCAGTACAACAAGCAAGCCAACAACCATTAACAAAACAAGCAGTAGGATTAAAGAGATTTATAGAAGATATAGCAAGAATATGGTTAGATATGTGGACTATATATACACCTAAGGGAATGCAACTAGAAGAAGAAACAACTGATCCTGAAACTGGGGAAGAATATACACAATTAGTAAATGTACCAGCAAGTATGTTAGAAAATTTAAAGGGAACAGTTAGAATTGATATAACACCAACAAGCCCATATGATAAATATGCTAGAGAACTATCAATAGAAAACATGTTTAAAGCAGGAATGTTTAATGTACAAAGACTAGCAGAATTAAAAATATATGTAGATATACTACCAGATGATAGCACAATGCCAAAGCAAGAATTATTAGATGCTATTGAAAAGATGGAAGAAGAACAAGAAAGAATAGCAATGATAAATGCACAGGCACAAATGATGCAACAAAGAGCAAGTCAATTTATCAATGGTGATATAGACCAACAAGCAAATATGGTAAATGATGCTCAACAAATGATTAATCAAGCACAATAGTGCTTTTTAATTGTCCAAGCATTAATGACACTAAACTTTATGGAATATATAGTGAAGCAAACACTAAAAAATAGGAAGGAAAAGTTATGGAAGATAACAAAGAACTTGTAACTGATGTTACTGAAAATGTTGAAGAACAAGCAACAGAAGAACTTGTTGAAGGCACTACTGAACCTACTAAAACTGAAGAAGTTGTAAGTGAACCAGTAAAAACATACACTGATGCTGATATGGATGAGATAGTTAAGAAAAAACTCTATAGACAAAAACAAAAACTAGAAAGAGATTTTGAAAAGCAACTATCAAAGTACAAAAGAGCAGAAGAAGTATTAAATGCAGGATTAGGAACTTCTAATATTGAAGAAGCAACTGATAACCTAGCCAATTTCTATAAAGAAAAAGGCATAGCAATACCTGAATACAAACAAACTGAAAATGAGTTTGATTTAGAAGCAGGTGCAGAAAAGGAAGCAAAGTCTATTGTAGATTCAGGTTATGAAGAAATAGTTGAAGAAACAAATAGATTAGCAGAAATAGGATTAGACAAAATGTCTAAGAGAGATAAAATTATATTTCAAATCTTATCAAGTGAAAGGGAAAAAATAGATAATGAAAAAGAAATAGCATCTTTAGGTGTATCAAAAGAAGAACTAGAGAGTGCTGAGTTCAAAGCATTTTCTGATAAGTACCCTTCATTAAATTTAAAAGATAAATATGATTTATATTCTCAATTAA
>JAFPMR010000030.1 GCA_017411235.1 Bacilli bacterium
CAGATATTAAATAGATCTTTAAGTATTCCAATAACTGAATATAAATAGGTATATTATTATCAAATGTAAATTCCATATCTTCACCTCACTGTGTCACTTAGTTAATACAATGATATTGTATAACAATTAATTATTATTGTCAATAAGGCATAAAAAAACTCGCATAAGCGAGTTTTTGAAACATTGAAATAAATTAACGTTTACTAAATTGTGGAGCTCTACGAGCTTTCTTAAGACCTGGTTTCTTACGTTCTTTACTTCTTGGATCTCTTGTAACGAATCCATTAGATTTAAGAACTTTTCTGTAAGCATCTTCTCTTGATTGATCAGCATCTGCATCGAATGCTAATAAAGCACGAGTAATACCTAATCTAATAGCACCAGTTTGGCCTGAGAAACCTCCGCCCTTAACTGTAACATCAATATCGAATTTATCCTCATTATTTGTAGCAACAAGTGGTTGTTTTAAATCCATTACTAATACTGCAAAAGGCATATAATCATTAACATCTTTACCATTAACTGTAATATTACCCTTACCAGCAGTAATTCTTACTTGAGCAATTGAACGTTTTCTACGTCCTGTAGCTGTCCAAACTTTTTTATCTGCCATAATTTAAAACCTCCTACTTAACCTTTAACTCAATTGGTTGTTGAGCTTGTTGTTTATGTTCAGGTCCAGCGTATACAAATAACTTAGTATACATTTGTCTTCCTAAACGTCCTTTAGGTAACATACCTTTAACAGCTCTTTCAATCATTTCTTCTGGATAATTTTCGATCATTGTTTTTGCATTTCTTTCTCTTAAACCACCAGTATATCCGCTATGATTATAATACATCTTGTCATTTAATTTATTACCAGTTAGTTTAACTTTTTCTGCATTAACTACTATTACATAGTCTCCACAATCGATATGAGGTGTAAATGTTGGTTTGTGTTTGCCTTTTAACACAGTAGCAACTTTAGTAGCTAATCTACCTAATGCTACACCTTCAGCATCGATAACATACCATTTACGTTCAACAGTTTCTTTCTTTTCCATAAATGTATTCATATTAAATTTCCTTTCACTGTTCATCCTTGCTTCAGTTTCCCACGCCTAACAATTCCGAACAAATAAAATGTACCGATTAAAATTATATGAGAAAGTAAGATAAAAGTCAAATAAAATAAGCAAAAATTTACGTTTTTTGCTTATATTTTTCTAATATTCAATGTTTTCTAGATATAAACCACAAGCAGGTGCTGTATATCCATGCATTTCATCTATTGAATTAAGCATTTCTTCAACTTTAGAAATCTCTTCTTTACCTCTAGCAACCTCTATCATCATGCCAACAAGATTTCTAACCATATATCTATAGAAACTCTTACCTTCAAAAGTAATATTTAATATATTATCTTTCTCTTCAAAAGAAATATCATAAATAATACAATCATAATTATCTCTTTCGCCTGATACGAAATTATGAAAATTATGAACACCTAAATATAACTTAGCTACTTCTTTCATCTTATTAATATCTAAATTATATTTGCTTTGATAAACATAATCATTCAATTTAGGATCATACTCACCTAAGTTAATCTTATATATATATTTCTTTTTTAATACACTAAACCTAGCATGAAAATCATCATCTACTTCTTTAATATCCTTTATATATACATATGGAGCTATTAATGAGTTTAATCCATCTCTTAAACCATCTATATCTATGTTAACATCTAACTTAAAACTAAAGCATTGACCATTTGCATGGACTCCCTTATCTGTGCGTCCTGCGCCCTTAATCTCAACACTCTGTTTATTAATTTTTGATAGTGCTTCCTCTAATAATTTCTGTACACTAGGTTCTTCATTTAATCTTTGAAAACCATAGAATTTACTACCATCATAACTGCACTTGGCTACATAGTTCATCTATCTCACCTTCCATATATAAAATACTAGCATTACTATATATATTATAACAAATAGATAATCAAACCATTTTAATTTATATCTATATTTATAAGCGCTATGTAAATGTTTATCATATAACTTATTTAATAAATCTTTCTTTCTCTGTCTAGATTTTTCTCTACTTACTCTCCATATATTATTAAACTCTTTAAAGAAAGCTACTACCTTATCAAAGATAGATAAATCAACACATCCACCTTTTATATTCATATTAGAATAAAAGTCTTTCCATGTTTCAATAAAGAAACCAATAAAGCTAAATACATTAGATATATTAATAGCTATTCTTCTTAAACTTAAACCAATTAAATTGAATAGATTAAGTAATACAGATCCCCCTTTACCAAATTCTTCTCTAGTAGTAGTAAATAATAAACATTTAAAATACAAAAAGAAGAATAGTATCTTAAATATTATAATGATAATATCTCTTAATACCATATTATTAGCATATAGTATTACACATAATAGTATTAAGAAATACTTTATATTCCAAAGTACCTTAGCATATCTTTTAATATCTACATTACTAAAAAGTATTAAAGTAAATACTAAAGTAATATTACAAATAAATAAGTAATTATTATATTTTAACAAGCAAAAGAGTACATAAAAGAATAATCCTAGTAGTTTAATACTAGGATTAATTTTATGTATAAATGAATTCTCGTTATTATATGAATAATCCAACTTATTTAACATCTCTATACAACCCTTTTATTAACTCTTTTATATCAGTATATTCTAATATATTGTGTCCATTTAAATTAGCATATTTAATAAACTCAACTATCTTAGGCATCTCTACATATTTATACAACTTATCTTCATAGAAGATATCTTTATCACCACTAAATACTAATCTACCTTTGTTGATAACAAATAGTTTATCAACAACATCAAACATAAATGTTAATTCTGAATTTACTAAAATAACTGTTTTATTATATTTATTCTTTAGCTTTAAGAATAACTTTCTAAAGTATTCTCTTTCTCTAAAAGTTAAACCTTTATCAAAAGACTCTATTACTAAAACCTCAGGATTATAACTCATAGCTAAAGCTAAATTTACTTTTTTCTTTTCTACATACGACAATGTATTAGGCTCTCTACTTAAATAACTATCATCTAAACCAACAATCATTAATGAATCTGAGATATGTTTAGAAATATTCTTAGTCTTATAACCATAATTAGACATTGCATTCTTTATTTCATCTTTAACAGTCTTTTTTAGATAAACATTATTTTCAAATGGTACTATACCAAACTTTCTTCTTAAAACATTAATGTTATTAACATGAGTAGTTCTTTTAACAATAATGTCACCTATTTTAATTTCTCCTTTAGTAGGTCTCTTAATAATCATTAATAATTCGCCGATTATATCGCTATAATCCATCTTAATTCCTACTATAGAAGAACTATTAATAATCATATTAACTTCATCAAAATATCTCTTTTCTGAAGAAGTCTTTTTATTTTCTATATAAGAAAGTTGATTGAATATTATTTCCATAATGCATCCACCATACCTTCCTTATTTAGATATGATTTATTTATTAAACCATACAATTGTAATTGAATAGATAAATCTACCATAAATGGTAAATCAAAACCTAATCTTTTTAATATTTTTTCATTATCTAAAACATCTAATGTTCTTCCATCAATAGCGCTTATTCCGTTATATAAACATAAAATATAATCAGTATATAAAACATCTTCCATATTACTTGTTACATTAATTAAACGTATTTCTTTACTATTTAAATAGTTTAATAATAATATCTTAGTTCTAGTATCTAAATCTATTAATAAATCATCTAAAGCTATATAAGAAGGATTTACTAGAGCATATGAAAGAATCTTAACTAATGTTCTATCATTTAAGCTTAAGTCATCTATCTTCTTCTTTAGTATTCTATTTATATTAAAGTAATCATTTATTTCACTTATAGCAGCATTAATCTCTGAAGGAGCAATATTCATATTCTCCATAGGATGTCTTAATTCCTCTATTACTAAATCATTAATAAAACTAGATTCTCTATATACTGCAACAATACTTCTTCTAACTGCATTTATATTAGCTTTACTAACACTTATACCATTAACTAATACAGAACCTTCATAATCAAGTTCACCTGTTAATATTTTTAACAAAGTTGTTTTACCGCTATTAGGGATTCCAATGATACTTAAAGTTTTATCTTTTCTTAAAGTGAAGTTTAAGTCTTTGAAAATAAAATTCTTATCGTCGTAAGAAAATTTTAAGTTGGTAATCTTTAAGTTACTCATTGAAATCACCTCACTTAGCTCTCTATTATACATAAAAAAAAGAAAAATTAAAGTATTTTAATACCTAATTTTTCTCCACATATTTGAATTTTTCTATTTCCACAGCTTTTTTCTTCTTCATACTAGCTGGAACATCCAAAATACGTTGATTAGTAGATCCTCTAAACTTAACATCAAAACTCTTTTTAGCAATCATAAATCTACCATCAACTAAGACATCTATATTATTTAATATTTCCTTATAGACTTCCTTAGTTTTCATTAACTCTAATAGTTCTTCAAAATCAAAACCAGTATAAACCCATACATTCATATTATTATCATGAACGCATTTAACTAGTTCTAATAAAGCATCTGGTTGAGCCATTGGATCCCCACCACTAAAAGTAACACCTTTTTGGAATTCTAATTCAGATATTTGTTGTTTTAAATCATCTATCTTTACTTCATATCCATCTCTAAATGGCCATGTTTCAGGATTATGACATTCCTTACAATGATGTGGACATCCTTGA
>JAFPMR010000299.1 GCA_017411235.1 Bacilli bacterium
GACTAGAACTGAAGTAGCAGTATGTGATACTAATGTAAGAATTTAGAAATAATGTTATGTATTGAAGTATGGAGTTAGGACTCTACAGAACATATAGAAATAAGTACTACTTGGGTATCTCCAATGTAGGTATGGACAGAAGAAGCTAGTACTAGAATATAGATAAGTGCAGAACTTTCTTAGGGAATTGAAGTTACTTGTAGCAATGTTTCTGAAGAAATCGAAATAAGTGCTACATTTACTCCTGAAATAGAAGTATGGACATCTTATATATGTTCTTTACATGATGGTAATTAGCCTACTCCTTATTTGAATGTAATACCTAATATAGTAAAATTTCCTTGTACTGGAGATATGGTGAGGACGACACTATTATTTAGTAATATAAATTGGTATATAGACGAAATAAACAAATAAAATAAAATAAGTAAAATGAGTGGACAAAGATATTATCAAGATGGTGAAAAACCATATGAAGGAGGATTTGGTAAGTTTTATTATAATAAAACACAAGGTTCTGGTAACCTAAATCCACAAGATGTAAATTGGATGTCTAATATAAATCTGTCAAGAACAGACAGAACTAAGACAATGTATGTAAATCCAGTTGGATATTCAATTCCAAGCCATCAAATAGACATTTCATAGAATAAGAGTGATTTGTTATTATTGGTAGGATGTATAAACGGAGAACAAGAAAATAATGACCAATTGGCTGTTATTGAAGATACTGAGTTTAGAAATTCTGGATGTACTTATTATGTAAATGAAGATTAGTTATCTGGAAATATATATGTTATAGTTTTGACGAATGGTAATGTATTGGATGTAAGTTTAACAAATAATTCAGGTATAATAGCTAATATAGATCCTAAAATTATACAGTATTATAACATTATAGATGATGATATTCCGATGTTTTATGAGAACAATAATCCACAAGCCAATTAGTGGTATCAGTAGTATCCAAATCTAAGTACAAAACCTCTTTATACATATATTGGAAATTATTTAAACACTAAATCATTTACATATGCAACTAATAATAGAGGATTTGATACTATAACTTATGATGGCAACGATGTTACAAGTATATCTATTATAAACGGAGGTATATTATATACTGAAAATAATGATTATTCTAAGAAGGATAATTTGGTTGCAGTAAAAATAAAAGTTAGTTTATCTGATTTGACATATGCTGGTACGGCAAGTAGAGTAAAAATTGTTTCAGCTGTGTACGATAGTACTGGAACAAATGGAGTAAGTTCAGATTATCCAGAATGTAAGGTAATATATATTGAATTTAGGTTGAATGAAGAAGGTGCTTCTATAGATGGTGATGATGAATTGAATTTTGATGAACAAGGTACTATTAATGGAGACCATGATGTTGTAACAAGTATAACATCTACTATACCTTGGACTTTAGGAGAACAAAATACTGGTTCTAATGAATAATAAATATGTCAGGTAAAAGAATATAGAATCTATGGATAGATAATAACGAACCTCCATAGACCAATGTGGTTTGGATAAGACCAGGTTGGGGAATGTTTTATTATGATGAAGGAAGATGGATTCCTATTTTAGGTAATTGCTGTATATTAAAGGAAGACCTTATATCAGGAGTCACATTAGGGGGAATTAATTTCAAAGACTTATTTGTAGCAGGTACTCCAATAGAAGAAGTACTTAGGATATTACTCAGAGCTTTAAGTCCTTCAAGTAAAGGAGCTTTTAGTAATGCTTTTAGTAATGCATTTGATATAATGATTTAAAAATATATAAAATGGCAGATTTTAGTGATATAAAACAATAGGCTAGAAATATTATCTATGATAATGAGAATGGAGGCATAACAGCTTTTGCATTAAGATAGCTCATTCTTGATATAATAGATGAAATAAATGATAAAAAAGCTGATAAAACAAGTCCAGACCAAATAGTTTATAATGCCCCTGTGATAAATGGGTGCTCATATAAACATGGTATGATAAGTGGTAATGGTGCTACAATATCAAAATCTGATTTTGAAGTATCATATTCACAAAGTTGGACAAAAAATGGCGAAGAGCAAGCACCTATAACTTCAGGTGGAAGTATAACAATATCTTTGAGTCAAAGTAGTGGTTTCGGTAATAGTGTTACTATATAGCCAAATACATCTGGAAGTAGTAGACAAATAAATGTGTATGTAAAAGTTACATTAAATGGTAAAACATCTGCACCACAACTTGTACAAGTGTAGTAGGATGTTATTCATACAGACAAGTTGATTTATGCTGAAATACCAATAACAGATACTGACCTGGATGATATTCTTGCTAATACAAAGGATATGTCTTATTATATTACACAACAAGCTATCTAGAATAATATATCAGATACAAGAAATGGATATGTTATAGATGATAATAACCCTTCAACAACAAATGATGAATATTAGTTGAACACATAGGAACATGGAATATTTTTAAGTGTGTTTTTACTATCAAATGTAAACCATAGTGTTGTTTAGATAAACCCACTAACTAATCAGCAAGAATAGATTACAGGGGAGTATCCTCAAAAAACATATCAAAACAATAATTATCAATACAACGGAGAACAATATAAAGTTTTGGCTGTAATACAATTGTCAAATCAAAATATTTCGTTGAAAATCCAAATAAAAAATAGTTAATATGGCATAGATTTCATTAAAAGACCAAA
>JAFPMR010000300.1 GCA_017411235.1 Bacilli bacterium
ATTTCTTATTTGATACAAAAGTCGCATTATCATGTTTTTAAAGAACATTATATTTAAAATGTTTTAAGAATAAAAAGGTTACAAAAAGAAAAAAAGCTTTATGGTGACAATGGCTACGTGGATATACCTCTTCCCATCCCGAACAGAGAAGTCAAGCACGTACACGTCGAAAATAGCGCTGAGCAAAAATAGATCGTTGCCAGCTTTTTTTTTGCACTTTTTTTTAAATCAAATTTTATATATAATTAAAATGAGTTTATATGTATTATGAATAAAAGGAGGTCGTAATTATGAACAATACTTTGCTATTGGCTTTTTGTGATAGATCATATATTGTTGAAATATTGTTAATAATTAAGACTTTCTTTAAAATGGCATGTTATTTAGCACCTATAATAGTTATTATTATTTCTATTTCTCATATATTTAAAGTAGTTATGAACGGAAAAGAAGATGACTTAAAAGATGCTTTTAAAGTAACTGTTAAGAGAATTATAGCTGGTTTAGTTATTTGTTTTTTACCTGCACTTGTTAATTATGTCTTTACTGGAATTGTAGAAGCTTCAGAAGTTGAATTCTTAGCTTGTTTTGAAAGTGCTTCTAAAGAGAAGGTAGCTAGTTTAAAAGCTAAGGAAGAAGCCGAAGAAGAAGCTAAAAAAAGACAACAAGAAAAAGAGGATGAAGCGCAACTAAGAAAAGCGTGGGAAGAAGAACAAAAGATAAGAGAAGGAAATAAAGAGTCTTTTGAAGAGTGGAAAAAACGACATAACAACTCTGGAGCAGGTGCTGGTCCTGCTCATAGTGTTAGTGATAAAACTGATTATGGTAACAGGACTTTAAATGTTACTAAAGCTGTTGATACAAATATTAACAATCCAGATTCTGGATTAGGTGATGGAAGAAATAAATACCGAGCTGTTCAAAATGCTGCATATACTGGTAATCATGTGGTTTATGCTCAGAATAAGAATTATGGAAGCATCGAGAGCTCTAGTAGAGGAGGACGTATTTGTTGGTCAGAATTATCTACAGGAAGACAAGTTAAGTGTGTTGAAGTAGGAGAAGAAGGCGGACATATGGATGGTCTTGCTTATGATAATGATCGCGGTTATGTTTTAAAAACTGTTAGCGGTGGAAGATTATTACAATTAGATAATAAAAAGATGGAAGCTGCTGGATATGTCAAAATACCTGAAACACATGTTGGTATTACTTATGTTCCTAAAGTACATTCTTTAGTTGGAGAAGAAGATGGCAAGTTAATATTCTATAAGTATAATAGTTCAACTAATGCTTATGAAAGAGATCATGTTGTACAATTACATGGTTTTGATGCTAATGCTGTTCAAGGTATTGGTACTGATGGAACAAATATCTTTATTGCGGATTCATCTCCATGGGATAATAAAAAGAATCTATATACTTATTCTTTAAGTGGAGAAAAACTAGAAGTTCATTCTTTTGGTAGTGGTTTTGGTGGAATGTCAGATGAAGTAGAGTCAGCATTTGCTGATAATGATGGTACATTATATTTAGCTTGTCCACAAGGAATAGCTAAAGTTGAGAATTATAAAGCAAATAAAATTGGTTTGCCTACTTAGTTAATAAAATATATAATAGATAAGGAAGAAGGTGTGGTAATGATATTAGCTTTTTGTGATAGATCATATATAGTAGAAATATTGTTAATTATCAAAACCTTCTTTAAAATGGCTTGCTATTTAGCTCCACTAATAGTCACTATTGTTTCAATAGCTCATATATTTAAAGTAGTTATGAACGGAAAAGAAGATGATTTAAAAGATGCTTTTAAGGTAACTGTTAAAAGAATAATAGCAGGTTTATTAATAATGTTCTTACCATCTATTATTAATTATGTCTTTACTGGAATAGTAGATGCTTCTGAAGTTGAATTCTTATCATGCTTTGAATCAGCTTCTAAAGAAAAAGTTGCAGCATTAAAACAAAAAGAAGAAGCTGAAGAAGAAGCTAAAAAAAGACAGCAAGAAAAAGAGGATGAAGAACAACTTAGAAGAGCTTATGAAGAAGAACAAAAGATAAGAGAAGGAAATAGAGAATCTTTTGAAGAATGGAAAAAGAGAAAAGAAGAAGAGGAAAGACGCCAACAACAACAGCAACAACAATCTAGTGGAAGTGGTGCTGGTGCTGGGTCAATAATAGCAGATGTACCAAATGGAACTTCTAATATTATTATTGGTGATTCTCGTACTGTAGGTATGTGTGCTTCTATTACTGGAGATTGGACGAAATGTCAATTCTCTAATGGTGGTAAGAGTAACGATGCCGATTTCTATATTGCTCAAGGATCAATGGGGTATTCTTGGTTTAATAGTACTGCTGTTCCAGCAGTAAACCAAATCTTAGCTTCACATCCAGGAGTTAAATATAATATCTATACATGGATGGGAGTTAATTTCCTTTTATATGATATAGATAAATATATTCCTAAATATAATGAATTAGTTAATGGAGCATGGAAGGATCACAAAGTAATTTTAGTCTCTGTTGGTCCTGTTAATGAAGCTATTGAGCGTGAACATGGATATAGTACTAAGAATGCTGATATTGAAACGTTTAATGCTAAATTAAAGAATGGAGTACGTGCAAATAATGTTTCTTTCTGTGATGTTTACTCACCTTTAGGTATGAGTTTTGGCACTGGAGATGGCTTACATTACACAGGAGAAACTTATAAAAAGGTTTATAGTTTAATGAAACAATGTTAAACAATTTATCTACTTTTTGTAAAATTTGTCATATTTTTTGCAAACAATTAAGATATATTGTTATAATCAGTATAGGTGATAGAAATGAATTATAAGATTACATCAAGATGCGAAGAAGATACTATGGAAATCGCTGAAAATATTGAAAGTGAAAAATTCCCAGGAATGGTTATATGTTTAGATGGAGAACTTGGTAGTGGAAAGACTGTTTTTGTAAAAGGGTTTGCAAAAGCTTTAGGTATTACAGAAACTGTTACTAGTCCTACTTTTAGTTTAGTTAAGGAATATCCTGATGGTGAAATGCCTTTGTATCATATGGATGTTTATCGTTTAGATGAGAACAATGATATTGGTGTTGAAGACTATCTTAATATGGATGGCGTATGTATTATTGAATGGCCAGAAATGATTGAAGATAGATTACCTGAGGAAAGATTAGATGTTAAATTTAAGGTAATTGATGATAATACTAGAGTAATTGTATTTACTCCTCATGGAAGTCAATACGAAGACTTGTGTAATTCAGTATTCTAAAAACTCGAAAGAGTTTTTTCTTTTGCCTAAAATATGGTATAATATGGCACGAAGAGGGGATAAATATGTATAGTTTATTTATTGATACTCATGATAAAAATGTAGTCGTTATTATATATAAAGATGGAAAAGTTTTTAAGATGAAAAATGTTGAATCTAAAAATAAGCATAGTGAGATTACTATGCCAATTATAGATTCTTTATTTGGTGAAGCAAAATTAGATGTTAAAGATCTTAATGAAGTAATTGTTGTTAATGGTCCTGGTTCTTTTACTGGAGAAAGAATAGCAGTTACTATTGGAAAGACTATTGCATATTGTTTAAGTATTCCTATTAAAGCAATAGATTCTTTAAGTATTATTGCTGTTAATGTAGATAAAGATACTAAGTATGTTTCTCTACCAGATAGAAATGGTGCTTTTGTAGGAGTCTTTGATAAAGACAATAAACGATTAGAAGATTTTGTTTATTTAAATAAGTCTAGTTATGCTGATTATATTGTTAAACATGATGTTGTTTATGATATTGATATTGACTATGATAAAGTTTATGAATTAACTAAGAATATTGATTCTCTTAATCCTCATGAAGTTAAACCTTTATATGTTAAAGGAATTAGTGCTTTAAATGATAAATAAGGTTATTTTAAGCGATTTAGAGAGGTTTAATGAGTTAGGTAGATTAGTTAATGCTAACTTTAATAATCTCTTTAATTTAAGCTCTTTATTAGGTTCTGAGACTGATTATATATATGGATATTATGATAATGATGAACTAGTTGGTTTTATTCATCTAAGTAAGTCTTATGAAGTTGTAGATATTGTTAATATCGTGGTAGATATCAACAAGAGAAAAATGGGGATTGGAAAGAAATTAGTTCAATATGTATGTAATGCTTTTGATGATGTTGAAAGTATTATGTTAGAAGTAAGAGAAAGTAATGAAGCTGCTATTAATTTATATAAGAAGTGTGGCTTTGTAGAAATAAATAGAAGAAAGAAATACTATGGTAATGAAGATGCCATAATAATGAAGAAGGTGATAAGTAATGAAGGATGTTAATATTTTAGCTATTGAATCATCATGTGATGAAACTAGTATGGCTATTATCCGTAATGGATGTGAATGTGTTCATTTAACTGTATTAACACAAATGGATACTCATGCTGAATTCGGTGGAGTAGTTCCAGAAATAGCATCACGTATGCATACTGAAAATATTACAATGGTTTTAGAAGAAACATTAACTAAAGCTAAAATGACTATGGATGATATTGACGCTGTTGCTGTTACTTATGCACCAGGTTTATTAGGTAGTTTATTAGTAGGTGTAGAATTTGCAAAAACTTTATCGTTTATTTATAAGAAACCTTTAATAGCTGTTAATCATATTGCTGGACATATCTATGCTAATAATTTAGAGAGTCCAATGGAATTCCCTTTACTTGCTTTAGTAGTAAGTGGTGGGCATACTGATTTAATACTTATGAAAGGTGATTACGAGTTCGAAAAAATTGGTGGTACTTTAGATGATGCTATTGGTGAATGCTATGATAAGGTTGCTAGAGTATTAGGCATTAGGTATCCTGGCGGGCCTAATGTAGAGAAGTGTGCTTTAGAAGGTGAGCATACTTATGATTTACCAATACCAATGAATGATGACTCATTTAATATGAGCTTTAGTGGACTTAAGAGTTCAATTATTAATTTAGTACATAATGAACAACAAAGAGGTAATGAGATTAGAAAGAATGATTTAGCTCGTAGTTTTCAAGATGTTGCTATTGATCAATTAGCAAGAAAGACAGAACTAGCTATTAAGAAATATAATGTTAAGAATATGATTATTGCTGGTGGTGTTTCTGCTAATAAATATTTAAGACAAGAGATAAAGAAAGTTACTGATAAATATAATGTTAGTTTATCTGTACCTAGAATGGTATATTGTACAGATAATGCAGCAATGATAGGTGCTGCTGCTTATCCTTTATATAAGATGGGTAAGTTTGCTGATCTAACTTTAAATGCTACAAGTAGTGATGAAATTTATTAGTAATATATGATATTATAGTAATGATAAGAGAGGTGAAACTATGAAAAAAGTATTAGTTACTGGTGCTGGTGGAGCAGTAGGTTTACAAACTATAAGATTCTTACTTAGTGAAGGTAAATACGAAATAACAGCATTGGAATTAAAAGATAAACAAGTTTATAAAAGACTTAAAAGATTTAGAAAAAGAATTAGTATTGTTTATGGTGATGTAACTGATGCTGCTTTAATAGATGCTCTTATTAAAGAACATGATATAGTTATTCACTGAGCTGGTGTTTTACCACATTTAGCTAATGTAAGAGATGATTTATGTAAGGAAATAGATTTAAAAGGAACTATTCAAATAGTTGAATCTATTAGGGATTATCATCCGGAATGTTATTTATTATATGCTTCTTCAACATCTGTTTATGGATATCAAGAAGATTATGAAAATGTAACAGTTAAAACAAAAGGTGTAATTGATGAGAATGATAATTATTCTTTATGTAAGTTAGATGCTGAAGAATATATTAAAAAACATATTAAGAATTATAGTATTTTGAGATTAGCTTATATTACTTCTGATCCTTGTCATGAATCATTAATATATAATGTTAGACCAAATACAGAAATGGAATTCTTATCACCGCAAGATGCAGGTTATGCATTTGTTAAATCTATTGAGTTTAGAAAAGAAATGAATAAGAAAATATATAATGTATCCGGTGGAGAAAAGTATCGTGATAACTATTATAACTTTTTGTTAAATGTCTTTAAGACATATGGTTTATCAATTAGATTCTTATCTTCTTTAATGTTAGCAGATAAGAATTATAATGGTGGTTATTACAAGGATGCTGATAAATTAGAAGAGTTATTACACTATAGAAGTAAAAATCTAGGTGTGTATTATCGTGGATTAATGAAATATAAAAAGAATCCTAGTAGATTATTACCAAGATTATTTGCTTTACCTTTTGTTGCTATTTATTCTAGAAAAGTAAAGAAGGATAAATAGTATGAGAGGTTTAGTATTAGAAGGTGGAGGATTAAAGGGTTCCTATCAAATAGGGGCTTTTTATGCTTTAAAAAGATGTGGTATAAAGTTTGATGGCTTTGTTGGTACATCCATTGGTTCTTTTAATGCGGCTTTACTAGCTTGTGGTAAAGAAAAGGAATTATTAGAGCTTTGGAGAAACTTAGATTTATCAGATACTTTGGGGTTAAAAGAAGAGTTTATTGATGATTATAATAATAATCGTAAGAGTATGAAAACTCTTAAAGAAGCCTTTGCTGAAGCTGGTGGAGTAATTAAAAACCATGGTATTAAATACGAAGGTATAATGGATTTAGCTAATAAGTATCTAAACTATAATGATTTG
>JAFPMR010000031.1 GCA_017411235.1 Bacilli bacterium
GTATGGATAATGTTGATAAGGTTGTTCATATTACGCAAGATCCAATTGGTAGAACACCAAGAAGTAATCCTGCTACATATGTAGGTGTATTTGATGATATCAGAGATGTATTTGCGGGTATGAAAGAAGCTAAGATAAGAGGTTATGGAAAGAACAGATTCTCTTTCAATGTTAAAGGTGGACGTTGTGAAGCTTGTTGGGGAGATGGAGTTAAAAGAATAGAAATGAACTTCTTACCTGATGTTTATGTACCTTGTGAAGTATGTCATGGTACAAGATATAATAGAGAGACTTTAGATGTTAAGTTTAAAGGTAAAGATATATCTGAAGTTTTACATCTTCGTGTTAACGAAGCATTAGAATTCTTTGATAATATTCCTAAAGTTAAAAATAAATTACAAGTTATGTATGATGTTGGTTTATCTTATATTGAATTAGGTCAAAGTGCACCAACATTATCTGGTGGTGAAGCTGGTAGAGTTAAACTAGCTAAAGAGTTACAAAAGAAAGCTACTGGTAAATCAGTATTTATATTAGATGAACCAACTACTGGATTACATAGTGATGATATAAAGAAATTATTAGTTATCTTACAAAGAATTGTAGATAATGGAGATACTGTTATTGTTATTGAACATAATCTAGATGTTATTAAAGTAGCAGATTATATTATTGATTTAGGTCCTGAAGGTGGAGATGAAGGTGGTACAGTAGTTGCTACTGGTACACCTGAACAAGTAGCTAAGAATAAAGAAAGTTATACTGGACAATGGTTAAAGAAGGTGTTGTAATGGCTGAGTTAGATGTAAAAAAGCAAGTACGTAATAAACCATTAGTTAAAAGACTAGAATTAGAATATAAAGATATGAATTATATTATCATTAATCTAGCTGAACACGTAATTGATGTTAATGGTGAATTATGGGAATATAAGATTGATTCTAAATTAGAAGATGAAATTCAAAATATGATTTGGGATTATGAAGACATTGATGAATATGATTTCTGGCCAGATAAAACTAATGAACATGCACCAATGTCTCCAATGTGGAGAATAGCTTGGTATGATGAATACGATACATATTATCATAAGAGTGGTGCTACGAAGTATCCAGATAATTTTATGGAATTAGTTAAAATATTAAAAAATTTAAAGTAGTAGAAATACTACTTTTTTTGTTATAATAAAATTGGTGATAGATATGGATAAAAGAAAAAGATTAGTTATGATAGTTGTATTTTTATTAATAGTTGCAGTAATAGCATTAATAGCAGTGTTAATTATTAATGGTAAAAACAACAAATCAGTAGATGACGATGATGATACATCTACATCTTTAGTAAAAGCTAAAAAGAAATTGGAACTTTTGTGTTCAAATGTTAATTCAAAAGGCAAATACGAAGATGAAGGTGTTATAGTTTGCGATGAATTCGTTTGCATGTACGAAGATAAAAACTACGTTTATACTGTTGATTGTTTAGATGATGATTTTGAAATAGAAAAAACTAAAAAGGTAAGTAATACAATTAGAGCTAATATTATATTAAGTAGCGCTTGTTCAAATCTTAATGTTAGAGGTTATTACGAAGACGAGAGTACTACTTGTTCTGATTTTATTTGTGAAACTGAGATTGATGGTAAATCATATACTAAAGATTGTAGAGTTTAACTATAGGAGTTAGTGTATGGAAAAGAATAATTTATTAATAGTAGGTGTAGTATTAAGTGTCTTATTACCACCAGTAGGTTTAATAATATGCTTATTATGCTTGAATGATATTAAGAAGAACAATAAATCTGGTAAGAATTTAGCTGTTAATGGTATTATGGTTGCTATTCTGATGACAATAGTTTTAATAGCTGGATCTATTGGTTTAGTTGTTCATCATAATCATGTTGAAAAGGAACAAGAACAACGAGAAAAATATAGAAGAGAACTTAAAAAAGTTTGTGAACAACTTGATGATTATGAAGAATATGATTCTTACGATAAAGAGCATCCACATAGAAAATTCATTCAATGTAGAATGGGAGATTGTTTTATGTACCAAGATGGCGAATTGTTAGAATCTATTGATTGTGATCTAGGTGTCTAGTAATGTCTAGGAGTAACTAGTGTTTAGTTGCTCTTTTTTATTTGGTTTGTTATATTTATGTTAGAGAATAGGGTGTTGTGTATGGATAATCAATATAATAATGGTTTTGGTTTTAATAATCAGAATGATTATGATCAAAATAATCAATACAATCAATATAATCAGTATAATCAATATAATCAGCCGATGAATTATAATCAAATGCCACAACAACAAATGTATAATCAATATCCTAATCAATATGATCCAAATGGGGGAATGTATGTTCAACCAACTGTTCATAAGAGCAATAGAGGTGGAGGAATATTTAGTTTTATTATAGCTTTATTACTAGTAGCTGGATTAGTAGTATTTTTACTAGATTATACTGGTAAGATTGATGTTAAAGCTTTATATAACAAAATAACTCATAAGGAATCTAAAAAAGAAGAAACTTCAGGTAAGGATGAAGCAGAAGCTAAAACAGAAGAAGAAAAGAAACCTGAAACTAGTACTGAAGAAGAAGAGTTAGATAAGATGTGTTCTGAGTTAGATGATGAAGGCTTCTATAATAGAGAATTTGCAGATCAATTAGGTCAAAAGATATCTGAACTTCCTGATACAGCAGGTATTAATGAACTATGGGCATTAGTTGAAGGTAGTAAGTATTGTAGTAAACAAGAATGTCATATATATGAAACTGGAAGTGAACATGTAGTTCATGATTATGTGTGTATCGAAAAAAAATATAATAAAACTACATTAGATGAAAAAATGAATAAAGCAACTGCAGAGTCACTTTTAGATGCTGCATGTCATACTTTAGATGAATCAGGTAATCCAATTGATAGTCCAAGTAGTCCTGTTGGTCAAATTGAAGGATTAACTTGTTCTGATTTTGTATGTAAGATTACGTATAAGGGAAAAGAATATTCGATGAATTGTAAAGAAGAGTAGTATTTACTACTTTTTTTTTGGTATAATAGTATGAGAATAAGATAGGAGGTGTTGCCATGGGAGCTTATATACCAGGAATGGAAGAACATAATGCTGTTAATAATGATGATGGCTTTACTACTGGTTTTATTGGTAATAAGAGTCATTCTACTCGCCCAGTTGCACCTCAAAGCTTTTTAACTAATACACAACAAATACCAATTCAGAATACACAGCAAATGCCAATGATGAATAATCAACAGATGCCAATGCAAAATACACAGGCAACACCTGTACAGAATACACAGCAAATGACAATGATGAACAATCAAACTCCGATGATGAATACACAACAAATGCCAATGATGAACAATCAAACTCCGATGATGAATACACAACAAATGCCAATGATGAATAATCAACAGGCTCCGATGATGAATAATACTATGCCTAAGAAAATGCCAAAACCACCTAAAAGTATTAAAAATAATAGTATTCAACAGATGACAGGAGCAATGACAACTGAAGAGAAAACAAGTATTGCAAGTAAAGTTATTTATGCAATATCTATTTTGATTATGGTTTCTTTAATTGTGTTTATTGCATTGTATTTATCTGGAAAGATTAATTTAAATAAAAAAGTAGAAGAACCACAAGGAGACCCTGAACCAGTTGTTGATTTAGAAAAAGAAAAGATTGAAAAGATATTAGTTAAACTTAATTCTGCTTGTAATAATCTAGATGATGATGGTAATTATGGACAACCTACTGTTCAAGGTGAAGAAGAATGTAGTGATTTAACTTGTTTTATAAATGAAAATGTTATGTGCCAAGGTAAGCTATGTATGATAGCTGTTGAAGATAAGGTATATACAAGAGATTGTTCATCCGGAAGTAATAAGGTTGCAAATAAGGATGCTTTCCAAGCTAGTGTTAATTTAGGAGACTTATGTAATACTGTTATGAATAATCCTGATTTAAATGGTTCTATTCAAGCAAGTTATGGTACATGTGTATACTTTGAATGTGTTACTGAAGTAGGCGGCGAACTATTTGAAAGAAGTTGTAGAGAAAACAGTTAATTCTGTTTTTTTCTTGCAATATAGAGAATAAAAAAATATAATAACTTTTATTGAAGGAGGTATCATATGAATCCGGAGATATTTCATATTGGTGCTTTAAGTATTAGATGGTACTCAGTATTAATTCTTACTGGTGTATTAATTGCCATCTTTTTAGCTAATAAAGAGAGTAAGAAGTTTAAGTTACCAGAAGATTTCATTTTTAATTTAGCTTTTTATGTTGTTATTTTTGGAATTATTGGTGCTAGAATATATTATGTTTTATTTAATTTAACTGGACCTGATGGATATTTGAAAAACCCAATAGAGATGTTAATGATATGGCATGGAGGTCTAGCAATACATGGTTCTATCATTGGTGGCTTTGTTGCACTTTGTATATATTGTAAAAAGAATAAAGTTAGTATTTTAAGAACTACTGATTTTATTGCACCAGGTTTATTAATTGCTCAATCAATTGGAAGATGGGGTAACTTCTTTAATAGTGAAGCCTTTGGACCAAGTACTACATTAGCAAATTTACAAAGTCTTCATATACCAACGTTTATTATTAATGGAATGAAAATAAATGGAGTATATTATCATCCTACATTCTTTTATGAATCTATTTGGTGTTTAATTGGTTTTATACTTATTCTATTGATTAGAAGATTCTATAAATATTTAAAGAGAGGTCAACTAACTTGCTTTTACTTGATGTGGTACAGTGTTGGTAGATTATTTATTGAATACTTAAGAACTGATTCATTGATGTTAGGTAAGTTTAAAGTTGCACAATTAATGTCAATTTCTATGTTCTTATTTGGTTTAGGTTATTTTATATATTTATGTTTTAATAAATTAAGTAAAGGTCAATATTATAATAAAAAAATGATGGTTTCTTATGAAGAACCAAAAAAAGAAGAAGAAAAAGAAAAAACAACTAAGAAAGATGTCAAAAAGAAAAGCAAATAGAATTTTGCATTTCTTTTTATTTGTGGTAAATTATTGGTGGTGAATAATATGGTTGATAGTCCTTTAGTTATGGCCTATATGGGTGATACAATTTATGAGCAATATGTTAGGGAACATTTAATTAGACAAGGTATTTCTAAGATAGGTGAATTGCAGCAACATAGTTTGGATTATGTTAGTGCAAGAAGTCAAAGAAGACACTTAGAAAGATTAATGGATGCTAACTTCTTAACAGAAGAGGAAATAGAAATTGTTAAGTGGGGTAGAAATGCTAAGGGTGCTAAAACTAAAAGAGCAGATATTGTAACTTATAGATTAGCTACTGGTTTAGAAGCTTTAATAGGTAAATTGTATTTTGCTAATAAGAGAGATCGTATTGATGAAATAATGAAGTTTATTATAGGAGAGTAATATGAAAGTATTTGGTAAGAATGTTTTTAATGAATTAAAAGAAGATATTAAGAGTATAAAAAAAGTATATATTGCTACTAACTTTAGTGATCGTGAAATAATAGATTTTATTAAGAAGAATAATATTAGTCATTCATTTATGGATATTAAAAAAATGGATAACATGGTTGATGGAAGACATCAAGGTATTATTATTGAAATTAATGAGTATGATTATGTAGATTACAAAACTATGTTAAATGATAATGTTGTGGTTATGTTAGATCATTTAGAAGATCCTCATAACTTTGGAGCTATTATTCGTACTTGTGAAGCTGCTGGTGTTAAGTCAATTATCATTCCTAAAGATAGAAGTGTATCAGTTAATGGTACTGTTATGAAAACTAGTGCTGGAGCTTTAGAGCATGTTAATATTGCAATGGTTAGTAACTTAGTTAATGTTATTAAAGATTTCCAAGATAATGGATTCTTTGCATATGCAGCTGATATGGATGGAGAAAATTATAAGAGTGTAGATTTTGCCGACAAAGTGTTGCTTATTATTGGTAATGAAGGACATGGAATTGCTAGATTAGTTAGAGATAACTGTGATCAAATACTTGCTATTCCAATGTACGGAAAGATTAATAGTTTGAATGCTTCTGTTGCAGCAGCTATATTAATATATGGTATTGTAAATAAGTAGGTGTAATATGGATTATACAAATATAAATGATGAAGAATTAATTCATATGGTTAGAGAAGAATCTGAAGATGCTAAAGATATTCTATATGAAAAGTATAAATATATTATTGATATAGAATTAAGAAAGTATAAAAGAATTGCTTATGCTTTAGCTTATGATGTTAGTGAATTAAGTCAGGAAGCTTTAGTTGGTTTTGCTGATGCTATCAATAATTATAGAGAAGATAAGGAAGCTTCTTTATCTAGCTTTATAACTTTATGTGTTGATAGAAGATTACAAGTGGCAATTAAAAAAGCAGGTAGATTAAAAAACCAAATGATTAAAGAAGCTTTAAGTTTAGAAGAAGAATACAATGCTTCTTCTCAATTAAAAGAACTGTTATCTGATAATTCTTTAAATGATCCTTTAGAGAATATGCTAAAGGAAGAAAACTATAATGAGTTAAAGAAAAAAATAAAAGAAGAACTATCAGATAGTGAGTATGAAGTATATACTTATATGATTAATGGGTTAAAGTATGATGAAATAGCAAATTTAATCAATAAGAATCTAAAACAAGTAGATAATACTATTCAAAGAGTTAAGAGTAAAATAAGAAAAATCTTAGAAGAGAGATAATTCTTGTAAACTTTTAACTTTTTTCTTGTATTTACTGGGATTTTATGGTATATTCTACTTGAACACGAAAAAGTGTTTTTTTAATACAATAAATTTGAGGTGGGCTTATGGCAAGAAAGAAAACTGTTAAAGACGTTGAAGTCGAAGAAGTAAAGAACAAAAAAGAAGAGCTAGAAGAAGAAATCGAAGAAGTTGAAGAAGTAGAAGAAATCGAAGAAACTGATGAAGATTTCGAAGGAGACGAAGATGTAGAAGCTCCTAAAAAAGAAAAAAAGGAAGCAAAAGAAAAAGAACACAAAGATAAGAAGGAAGGCTACTTCTCTAAAGTAAGAAGAGAAATGAGAAAAGTAGTTTGGCCTACATTTGGTGAAGTTGTTAAATATTCACTAGCAGTTATATTATTCTGTGTTGTATTATGTTTATTCTTTATAGGAATAAATGCTATTGCGTCACTAGTTAAGGGGTTGTTCTAATAATGGAAAAAGAATGGTATGTAGTTAATACTTATAGTGGTCATGAAACTAAAGTAAAAGAAAAGCTTGAACAAAGAGCTATATCTATGGGAATGCAAGATAATATCTTTAGAGTTATTATTCCTGAAACAACTGAAGTTGAAATTAAAGATGGAGTAAAGAAAGAAAAAGTTAAGAAGATGTTCCCTGGTTATGTTCTTGTTGAAATGATTATGTCAGATGAAGCATGGTATATTGTTCGTAATACTCCTGGTGTTACTGGATTTATCGGTTCTTCTGGACATAAAGCTAAACCTACGCCATTAATGCCTCAAGAAATAGATCGTATCTTGGCTAATATGGGTATGAGTAGAAATAACATTGAATCTGAGATGGAAGTTGGAAGCAAGGTTACTATCGTTGATGGTCCATTCAAGGGTATGAATGGTGTTGTTGATAGTATCGATATGGAAAACAACAGATTAAATGTTTTAATCGATTTATTTGGTCAAGAAACACCTGTTGAAGTTGAATTATTTCAAGTTAACAAATTACAATAAAACAGCATTTGCTGTTTTTTGTTTGCTAAGAAAAAGTAAAGTCTAGAAATATTTTAGAAAAATAGTAAAAAAAAGTTGTATTTTTAGATTAATTATGTTAGTATCTTAGGTGCAATTGTGTGTTTTTGCATGCAATTAGCTTAAGTGGGAGGGAATAAGCGGATTGCCTTTGACCACTTTCGCGAAAAAAATTTTTTAGGAGGTGTTTTTCGTGGCAAAAGAAGCCGTAAAGAAAATTAAATTACAAATTCCTGCTGGAAAGGCTACACCAGCTCCACCAGTTGGTACTGTATTAGGACCTGCAGGTGTTAACCTACAAGAGTTCTGTACTAAATTTAATGATGCTACTAGAGATAAAATGGGAGATATAGTTCCAGTTGAATTAAGTATCTATGAAGATAGATCATTCGACTTTGTACTAAAAACTCCACCAGCTGCATTCTTAATTAAGAAAGCTGCTAAGATTCAAAAAGGTAGTACAAAAGGTGCAAATGAATTAGTTGCAACTATTTCAATTGACGATTTAAGAAATATTGCTGAAACTAAATTACCAGACTTAAATGCTTACGATGTAGAATCTGCAATGAATATCATTGAAGGTACTGCTAGAAACATGGGTGTTGCTGTTAAGGGCTTGAATGATCAAGAATTAATGGAACAACAAGCTGAAGCTCAAGAAGCTGAAAGAGAAGCTGCTAAACGTGAAGCTGAATTAGAAGCTATGGAAGCTGAAGCACAAGCTGAACATGAAGTTGAAGTAATTGGCGAAGCTGAAAAAGAAGAAGAAGCTGCTGCTGAAGAAGAAAAAGCTGCAGAATAATTAAAAACGAAAAAACAAATTATTTTATATAAAAATCCGCTAATAAACCACAATTAGGAGGTAAATGATTATGAGTAAATCAGGAAAAAAGTATGTGGAAGCTTCTAGTAAAGTAGAAAGAGCAAAACTTTATACTAAAGAAGAAGCAGTAAAATTAGTTAAAGAAACTTCAATTACTAAATTTGATAGTACTGTAGAAGTTGCTATTAACTTAAATCTTGATACTAAAAAAGCTGATCAACAACTTAGAGGATCACTAGTATTACCTAATGGTACTGGTAAAACTAAGAGAGTATTAGTTATTGCTAAGGGACCTGCTGCTGAAGCAGCTAAGGGTGCTGGAGCTGATTATGTTGGAGACGTAGACATGATTGAAAAAATCGAAAAAGAAAATTGGTTCGATTATGATGTTATCGTTGCTGCTCCAGATATGATGGCACAATTAGGTAAAATTGGTCGTGTTTTAGGACCTAAAGGTTTAATGCCAAACCCTAAAACTGGTACTGTAACTATGGATACTGCTAAGGCTGTAGCTGATATCAAAAAAGGTATGGTTGAATATAAGACTGATTCTTATGGAAACGTTCATACTATTATTGGTAAAGTATCATTTGATGAAAAGAAATTACTTGAAAATTTAGAATATGTAATTAATTCTATTAATAAAGTTAAACCACAAACAATTAAAGGTGCTTTTATAGAATCTATTACATTATCTACAACTATGGGTCCTGGAATTAAAGTTGATAAAAATTCCTTTGACATTTAATAAGTTGTAGTATATAATACTTAAAGAAAAGAAAAAACCGAAGACAGTAGGGAGTAGAA
>JAFPMR010000004.1 GCA_017411235.1 Bacilli bacterium
ACGAGTAGGAATACCTTTAGATTCAATCATAAGTATTGATTGAGCTAAAGGGTCATCTGCTGAATAAACACCTGTCTTAGGGTCTACTCTTAATTTAGATTGTAAAAAAGCATCAGGATTAAACTGATAATCATTGTAAGCTGTTCCAGAGTTCATATAGTTATTCATTGTCTCCACTTGTAAAGGTTTACCATCTTTCATTGTTGTCTGCATATTAGGTGTATTAGATAAAGGCTGAATAGCAGCTTTAACACCATCAACATATGGTTGTGCTAATTGCCTAACTGCAGGTATAGCAGCACCCATTAGAGATATACCTGTATTATTAACAGGTAATCTCCAATTAACCATTTTATCGTATGCATTCCTATCTTGATACCCTTGAGTACCATCTACTTGATTTCGCTTAAAGGCATTAATGAGTCTATTAAGCTGAAAGTTATCATTATCTGGGTCTGTAGTATATGTCATTAAAGCACCTCATTAAAGCCATTCATCAGGTATTGATTTATCATTCTTAAATTCGGGGTCAAACATAAATCCAAAACCAGCTCTTTCTAAATTTTTTCTCCTAATTTCTTCTTTTCTTCTAGCTTCTTCTTCAATTTTTAATTTAGCTTCAGCTTCGGCTAATTTACTCTTTTTTGCTATTTCCTCTTCAGATAAACCGTAATTAGGGTTATTAATTGCAGCATTTAATTTATCACCTAAATGACGAGTAGCTATAGCTACATTATCTGCAAAATCACCTCCAAGAAAATTACGTGCGAGATTTTCCCAATTACTAGAACTTGTATTACTATCCATGTATTGACCAGCCCAATCAAAATAATTTTGAATAGACGAGTTATATTTATTATAGTCTTTGCCTAATATACTATTAGCTTTTTCAGGGTGTTTTTGTATTAATTTAATTAATGCTTTTACATTTTCATCTTTATTAGGAGTACCATTACCCCATAAAAAACCACCACTTGACTTCATACTATCTGCTGTAGCTGCAAAAAATTTCATTCTATCAATTAATTCAGGTGTAATTTGTTCACCAGGATTATCTTTAGACCATGCATATAATAATGCATTTAATCTAGCATCATCATTTACATATTGAGCTGCATCATTTTCTCTATCTTTACTGTACTGAAACTCTTTACCTGTTAATCCTTGATATGAATTAGGATCAAATGCATCTGCTCCAAAAAAACCTTTACTATTAAAAGGAGTACCTGCTTTTGCATATAAATCACTTTCATCTTCAAAACCTGCCATTTGAAGTAAGGCTTTATCTAAATGTCCTGCCATATTTTCTATCCTCAATTAATGTAATAATTCCCATGCTTTATTAGCCCAATAACTTGATGCACCTGTCATTTTATCTAGTGCAGTACCAAGACCATATCCTGCTAATCCTGCACTTGCTACAGCTCCACCAATACCTGCACCAACACCTAATCCTGCTAATGCACCTGAACCTGATAAAGCACCCATAGCAGAGCCTACGGCTCCTGCTGTACCTGCACTAGTTGCTATATC
>JAFPMR010000032.1 GCA_017411235.1 Bacilli bacterium
AGTTTATAAAGTACAATTATATTATGAATGAAGGAGATGGATTATATGATGTATTTATTAGCTGATTTCTGTGCTTCAACAAAAGACATATGGAACTTAGTTGGAAAGATTTTAGGTGTATTTAAAATTGTTATTCCACTATTAGTTATAATTTATGGTATGATCGATTTAGGAAAAGCTGTTGTAGCTAGTAAAGATGATGAAATTAAGAAAGCTGCTAAACAACTATTAATTAGAATCATTGCAGGTATTTGTGTATTCTTCGTTCCAACAATTGTTGGTTTCGCATTTACACTTGCTAACAATACAGATGACGGACAATTGTGCAGACAATGTATTACGTCTGGTTGCTAATTAAAAAAATGTAATAATTAAAATGATATTTGTTTTAATATCATTTTTTTTGTGGTATAATTTTCATGATATGAGGTGAGGTTTATGCCTAAAAAAGTATTAATGTTAATTATACTATTTATGGGGTTGTTTTTTTTAGTGCAAGAAGTTAATGCTAAAGAAATAGAAAATAACTCTGCAGTAGAATATAAACTTGTTGGTGCAGGTAATAATGATGATTGTAAAAAAGTTGATCAAAAAGGTAAGTTTATTGCCTTTTTACAAGATTTATTTAATATAATGAAATATGCTGGTCCTATTTTGTGCTTAGTTTTATCAACTATGGACTTTATTAAAGCTGCTGCTAGTCAAGATAAAGAAGCTTTAAAGAAAGCCGCACAAACGTCTTTAAAGAGATTAGGACTTGCAATATTATTATTCTTTATTCCAACTTTGATTAATTTCTTGTTCCCATTATTGGGTTGGAATGGAACATGTGGAATTAGTTAGTTTAGGAGGATTCTAGATGCATATAGTAAAAATCTTAGAAAAAGGTGCTATAGGTTTACTATTGACATTAGATTCAATTGTGTTTGATCTGATTGGTAAAGCTTATAATATCTTTATGGCTATCGCAGGTGCACGTTTATTATCTGCTGATGCTTATATGAAAGTAGCAAATAAAATCTACGTCATCGTAGGTGTTTTAATGCTGTTTGTTTTATCATATTCTATTTTACGTTCTATTATAGATCCTGATAAACATTTAAAAGAAGAATTAGGAGCCAAGATGGTTCAAAGAATTGTTATTGCTGTTGTAGGACTTGCAATGACTCCTGTGCTATTTAATCTGTTATATCAAGCACAAGGTTTAATTCTTGAAAGTAATATTTTGGGTAATTTATTCTTTAATGATGAAGTATTAGAGGACGGAACTGATCCTAACTCTTATTTAACACAAATTGGTGGTAGTGTTACTGCTACGTCGTTGTGGCAGGCATTCTTTTATCCATCGGAAGAAAGTGGATTGGAAGCTAAAGATATAAAGGCAGATCCGAATAACTATTTAATAGCAGTAGGATCTTTGGCGGCGTGTGCTGGTATTGCAACGGCTGCAGGTTTCTTTATCGCTGTTCCAATTGTTAACTTCTTGCTGGTTGGAGCCGCCGCGATTTCTTGTATTAGTGCTGGTAATTCTATTGCAACAGCTGCTAGTGAAGGTAATGGAGAAGAAATTACCTTGGATGAAGCTTATTCAAGAACCGCAGCAGGCGATAGTTTTAAATTATATTTAGCGTTTATTGATAATTATGTAGATGATGGAGAGATATCTTATACATTCATTATTTCAACGATAGCCGGTGGATTCTGTTTGTATGCCTTCATTTCATTCAGTATAGATATGGGTGTTCGTGCTGCGAAGATGGCGTACTTGCAAATAATTGCACCAATACCATTAATAATGCAGGTTATACCTTCAAATAAAGATATGTTTGATAAGTACCTGAAGAGTGTTAAAAACACGTTTATGGAGGTATTTATTCGTATCTCTGTTGTATACGTAGTTGTTTATATTATTTGTCACTTACCACAGTTGTTCTCATCAACAACTGCATTATGGGGTAATACAAATTTAAGTGGACCTTCTAAATTGATTGCATTAGCTTTATTGATTTTAGGTTTAATTGCATTCTGTAGAAAGGCTCCAGATATTATTTCTGAGACATTAAATATCCCTAAGGGTGATATGAAATTAGGTTTAAGAGAAAAACTAGCAGAAGGTGGAGCATTTGCTGCCGGTGGTATTTTAGGATCTGCTGCAACATCTGGTTATCGTGCTGCTAGAAATTATAAACCACCAAAAGGACATGAAGGTGACCATTTCAGAAATGCAATGGCTAGAATGGGCCGTGGTGTTGGTGGATTCTTCGGAGCTGGTGCTAGAGCTGGTTGGAACCAATTTGGACCTGGCGACGATAAACACGAAGCTAAGAACTGGAAAGATATGGTTAATGTAGCTAGTAGAGCATCTCGTGCTCAAGACGACCATCGTCAAGCTGCTGATCAAAGAAGAGATGAAAGAGAAAGACTTCGTCAGGAAAGAGATAAACAAGAAGCAGTTGTGGAACGTGCTAGACAAAGATATCTTAGTACTCCAGAGAGTGATCCAAATTATGCAGCTATTAAAAAAGCATATGAAGATGAACAAAAGAAATTGGATCAAATTAGAAAAGACATTATGCAAAATACTGAACTTGGTAACTGGGGTTACGAGAGAGGTAAGAGAATTAAGATTTGGGCTGCTGGTTCATTCGACTTAACTCTTGAAGATTCTGCTATTAAAATGGGTAGTGCTGCCGGAGACTTACAAGATAAGTTAAGACAAGCTATTACTGCAAAAGGTTCAGATGAACTTAAATCTGCTTATAAAGATTGGCAAGATGCTGAATCTGAACAACCAAGTAAATATAAGAATGGTTTTACAGAAGAATCATATAATGCTGAACGTGTTAGAAGAAATAGTAAAGCTGCAACTGTTGAAGCAGCTGTTAAAAACCTTGCTAGTGCTGAGAAAGAATTAGAAGAAGCTCAACGTAGTGGTGATGCAACACGTATTGAAACTGCTAAGACTAAGTTAGCTGCTGCAGCTACTGCTAAAGAACAAGCAATGTTAGCTGCTAGTCCAGAAGAAAAAGAATTAGTTAAAAAGGTTGAAGCAAGAGCTAGACTTCAAGTTGATTATGATGCAGCTGTTGCAGATGGAAGAACTGCTGATGCTGCTAGATTAGATGGTGCTATTAAGTCACTAGATACTGAAGTTGCTTCAGCACAAGCTGCCTTTGATAAAGCTCTTGATGCTACAGCTATGAGAACTGATGAAGAATTTGCTGCAGAGAGTTTACGTATCCAACAGAAACGTACTACTTTAAAGAGAATTTACGAGATGATGGCCGATGCAGAAATTCAAACAAAACTTTCAGAAGGCGATACGGATTATACAAGTGTTGTTGCTAACTTCTTAAGAGACAATGCTGATTTAATTCAAAATCATCCTACTTTAAGAGTACCTATTGGTGTAGATGCTAGTGGTAATCCTATTGAGGTTCCAGTTAGTGAATATATTGAAAATGCCTTTGGTGTTAAAGCATTACAAGGTGAGGTTGATCCATCATTCTTTAAAAAGGGTATCGATGTTACTGTTGGTGAAGGCTCAAGTGCTGTTAAGTTAACATATGATGCTGAGCATAAAGTTTATACTGATGGAACTAATACATATCAACCTGGTCAAATTGCTGCCCATCTTGCTAAATTGATGACACCTGCTCCAGGATCTGGAGGATCTGTTGCAAAACTAGATATTAAAACTGGTGTTAATAGAGGTAAAGATGATGGTAAGAAGATTAAGAATATGATGCCTACTAGTGAAGGATATATTGCTAAGAAGAACTTAGAGCGTGAAAAAGAAGGTAAAAAATAAAAAGAGGTGTAGTATATGGAAAACGGAAGTAATGATTATTTGATTCCAGCTAACTCCAAGAAATCTCAGTTAATTTTAGGTTATTTTAATGGCTTTGATTTAACGATATTTCTTACGGGTATTGGTATTACTGTTTTCTTACTTATAGTATTTAAAACAGATAAATTACCAGTTATGATTGGATATATTACCCCTGCAATAATAGCTGTTTTCTTAACAGCTCCTGTTCCTAACTATCATAATGTTATGACGTTTATTGGTAATATATACAGGTTCTTTACTGGAAGAAAGAAATATTATTGGAAAGGTTGGTGTGTAGGAAGTGGCGACAATAGAAAAAAGTAATGTAACTGTTGAGCAAAGTAGTAAATATAGTGAAGATTGGGTACCTATTAAGAATATAATGAATGGTATGATCCAATTGGATAATGGCTATTTTGTTACAGGAATTAAGGTAGCACCTAAAAATATATTTATTTTAGATGCTGGAGAAAGAGATAATGTAATATTTAATCTACAGAATTTCTATAATATGATTGATTATGAGTTCTGGTTAGTTGTTGCTGACCGACCTGTTGATATTAATTTATATTTATCTCAGTTACAACTTCTTTATCAAAGAAGTCAATCTGGTGCAGTTAGAAAGTTATTAATGCAAGACATTAATAAAGCTAATGCATTTATGGGTGCTGAGTATAATATTGTTGATACAGAGTACTTTATATTATTCAAAGAAAAGAAACCAGAGATTATTCAAAAGCGTTTGCATAATTTAATATCTGGTTTAGCAAATGCTACTATTAATTCTACTCAAGTATCAAATGCAGATTTAAGAATGATATTAGATAATTTCTTAAACGGGGGAATGACTACTACATTTGGGACGGTGAGACCAGAATGAACATAAAGAGTGAGATTGCTCCAAAGGGGCTACAATTTAAACCTACTGATTTTATTATCAGTGGTAAGAATGCAACAATCTTAACAGTAATTAGTTATCCTAAGTTTATTAGTCCTGGGTTTTTAGCAAACCTAACTAATATTGCTGGTGTTAAAGTTGTTGCTAAACACATTCCTATTGAATTTTCAACATTACAAAACATGTTGAATAAAGAAATTGCAGACTTAAAGATGCGTTATCAATCAGAACGTGATCAAACTATTCAAGAGAGAATTAGACAAGACTATGAGTCATTAGAAAACTTCATTTCAATGTTAGCTGCTACTCAAGCAAGAATCTATGATTTTCAATTACATATCATGGTTACTGCTGATAATGAAGAAGAACTTGAAATGAAAAAGATGCAAGTTCGTAGTTATATAGATGCATTGGGTATGAGAGCTATACCATTAATGTTTGAACAAGAAAAGGTATTAAAATCTATAATACCTATCTTCCCTAAACAAGATATTGAAAGTAGAATTGGTACACCAATTCCTTCAATTACAATAGCTGCTATGTATCCATTTGTATTTGATAGTATTAAAGATGTTGGAGATTCTACTTTATTAGGTGTAGATTTCTCTGGTGGTGTTATTCTATTTAACCAATTCTTATACAAGATTAAGAAAGAACATAATAGAAATAATGCTAATATGGTTATCTTAGGTACTTCTGGTAGTGGTAAATCTACTGCTGCTAAGTTGTTAATTAGAAGTCATATTAGAAATGGATATAAAATTGTTTGTATCGACCCTGAAGGTGAACTTGAGGAGATGTGCCGTAACGTTGGCGGAAGTTTCTTAGACCTTGGTAAAGGTGGAGAAATGGGTATGATTAATCCATTAGAGATTGTATCAGATGCTGATGATGATGAAATTGCAGCAGGTCTTGCTCATACAGTTTTAACAAGATCATTACAAACATTAAGAGCATTTATGAAATATCTAACTCCAAGTATTGAAGATGATGTTATGGAAATGTTCAGTGACGTTGTTCAAGATACTTATAAGAGATTTAGAATCGATGAAAATACTGATTTTAATTCATTAAAATCAGATGATTTCCCAACATTTGATGATGTTTATGCAACTATTAAAGGTAGATTATTATCTATGCCAGATAAGACTCGTGAAAGAGACGTAATGGAAAGACTTGAGTTAAGAGTTAGACCTCTTACAAAAGAGTTAAGATATTATTTTACTGGTCATACAACATTACATATTGATAGTGATATTATTGTATTTAATATTAAAGAATTAATGAATAGTGGAGATAATATAAGAAATGCCTTATTCTTCAATATTTTGAAGTTTGCATGGGGCTTATGCTTAGATAAAGATATTACTACTGTATTAACAGTAGATGAAGCACACGTATTATTATCTACTAGAAATGAGTTAGGTGCAGAGTTCTTAGCAAATATTCAAAGACGTGCACGTAAGTATAATACTGGTACAATTATTATTACTCAACAACCTACAGATTTCGCAGCACCTAATATGATTACTCATGGTAAAGCGATTTTCGATAATGCTTCATATTATTTAGTTATGAACTTAAAGAAACAAGCTGTAGAAGATTTAGCATTATTAATCGACTTAAATGATAGTGAGATGGATAGTGTTAAGTATTATAATCAAGGAGATGCCTTATTTATCTGCGGATCTAGAAGAATGAGAATTAAAATTTTATGTACTCAAGAAGAGTTGGACTCATTCGGATCTGGTGGAGGATTATAGAAAAAAGCCAAGTTGTTGGCTTTTTTATTTTGCTTATATATGATATAATTTTTAATAGTGGTGAGGTCTTATGGCTGAAGAAAAATTTAGAATAAATGATTCTGGTGTAGATACTGATGCTTTAAGAGATGCTATCAAGGATTCGGCTCCTTCTATTCACGAAGAAAGAGAAGAGATGCTAGATGGTAACCTTGGTGGTGGCAATGTTTCGCGTGGAATAACTGATGCTGGTAAAGAAACTGTACAAGAAAAAGAAAGCATAGAAACTAATACCCTACAAAATAGAATAAGGGATAGTGTTAATGAAAGTTCTGACGTTCATGAAGCATACGATTCATGGAAACAAGCAGAATCTAAACAAGAACAACATCAAATGGTTGGACCACAAGGATCAATGACTAGACCGATGAATGGTCCAATGAATCAACCGATGGAACAACCAATGACTCAACCTATGGAACAACCTATGCAAGGCATGGGAGAACAACCAATACAAAAAGAACAGAGTTCACCATTAAGTAATTTAACAAATAATATTGGAAATAAAAAAGGACAAGCTCCACAAGCTAATAAATCTAATATGGGTGGTGGAGATGCTAAGTCCAAAGCTGCTAATATGGCTAGCAACATGTTAAATAATAAGAAAAATGATGCTCCTCAAAAGGAAGAAAAACCTGAGAGTGAAAAGTCTGAAGCAGAACATAGAAAAGAAGAAAAAGAAAGAGCAGATGCAAATAATGCAAATAACATAAGGAATGCTGCAGACGTTGCAATTGCTTCTAAAAACCCATATGCTATGGCAATTGGTGGCGCAATTAAAGCCGCTGATAAAATGACTGGTGGTAAGTCAACTGAATTCTTAGGAAAACAAATGACTAAAGCTAATAAGATGACACCAGGTGGAAGATCAATTCAAAGAAAATCAAATAAATTAAATGAAAGCGGTATGAGTGATAAAATCGGTACTGCAGCATCCATGAAGAATGGAGGCGGAGCTGGAGCAGCTGAAAAAGGTGCTAAGGCAGCAGAAGCAGGAGATAAAGCTCAAAAAGCTAAGAAGGCGTCTGATAGTGCTTCTAAAGCAAAGAACTCTAGCGGTAAAAAGCCAGATCCAAAGAAAGCTAAATCAAATAAAGAAGCTGGAGCAGCTGATGGCGATTCAAATAGATCTGAAGCAGGTAAGGCTTTCTTAGATGGTTTAGGTAAAGCAATATTACATTTCTTTTTAAGACATCCATTCTTATTAATTATTGTCTTTTTAGTAATATTGTTATTCTTAATGCTATTAACAGATGATGATTTAACAAGTGGTAATGGATCACATAGATATTGTTCTTATCAATTAAATGGTGTTGTATCTGCTGGTAGTGTTAAATTAGATAATGTACAAGTTGAATTAGTTAACTGTGATGCTTCACCAAGTAATTATACAGTTCTAGAAACTATTGATTTTGAAAAATATGTAGTAGGTGTTGCATTAGCAGAAGTTAGCTGGCATAAAGATTATCCTGAATATTTTAAAGCAGCAATAGTTGCTGCAAGAGGTTTCTCTTTAAGAAGAAATTCAGGTATGTGTCCAAGTAATCCTGATAACTGTTTCTATGGTTATAATGTTGAAACAGGTAAAATTAGAATGAGAGCTTGTACTAATGACCAAGTTTATTGTGATATAGATAAACCTTGTTATCATGTTTTAAGAAGTGGCCAACCAACTATTTATGGTCCTGAAGCTGAAGGTATGTCAGGAGCTACTGTTTGGAAAGGTCAACTTGATGAAGCTACTAAAGCAGAGATTTTAGCTGCTGCTGAAGAAGTTAAAGGTAAAGTATTAGTAGATAGTTCAGGTAATGTAGTTAGTACAAATTATGTTAATACTGACCAAAATCATTGGTGGGAATTAGCTCAACAAGGTAAAAAATATGATGAAATATTAGTTGAACATTATAGTTCTAGTGGTGCTACTGGTATGAATTCTGCTACTTGTAGCAATTATGGTAATATCGATTATGGTAATTATCAATTAAGTTCTGAAGGAGATACAATCTTAAATGAAAGATTAGATAGATTCTTAGAGAGTAAAGGAACTAGTCTAGAAGAGTTCAATAACTTAATTAAATCTAATGTAGAAAAGAATGGTTATGGTACAAGAGCTGGTGTTGTAGCTGCTGCTGTTACATTAATAGCTGAGTTAGGTAATAACTATGATACTAAAGTTCCATATTTCTTAAGTGGAGGACATCATGATGGTGTTAGATCTGGTGCCTTAGGTTACTGGGGTAGTGGATATGAAGATGATGGAAGACAATGTTACTATACAGGTTACGGAAATGTTTATACTGTATGTGGATTAGATTGTTCTGGATTTGTACCATGGGCTATTAAAAATGGTGGATTCCAAGTTGGTGTTCGTTTAGCTGGTAACTTCCAAAATATGGATGGTGCTAGAAGGGTATCATTAAGTTCAAGTAGTGCTGTTCTAGAACCTGGAGATTTACTAGAAAGTGAAGGACACATTGTATTAGTTGTCGGTATCGATGAAAGTACAAGTCAATATATTTGTGCTGAAGCATCTGGTAAGAATGCTGGTGTATTATTCACTAGAAGACCATTTACTGGTGGTAATGGTTATTGGGGTGTTAAAATGGATGGATACTATGAAAAGTATTCATTGGCTGGGAAGTGATTAGATGAAAAAAAGATTATTTTTCTTAGTTATTTTAATGTTCTTATTATGTGGATGTACAGCTAATGTTAATATTACAATCAATGATAGTACCATAAGTGAGCGTATTAGTATTAGTGAAGCTCCTTATGGTGCTGCTACAATAAATGATATAGCACAACAATATAGAAAATATGTTCCGGCATTTAAAGATACTTTAATTATAGATACGATGCCAGATGTAGCAGAAGATGGTGTTAAGTATTATCGTACTTCTGGTACGGCAACAAATGGTATTTATAATGCATATTATCAATATGACTATAATTTTAGAGAATATAAGAATGCTACTAGTATTAGTAATGCTTTTAAAACATCTGAGGTTCAATATGATCCTTATGAGAAACAAATACTAGTGACTACTGAATCTAGTGGAATGGTTTTATTTAGCAGTTATCCACAGTTAGAGGAAGTAAGAGTTAATATTTCTACTAACTATAAAGTATTGGAGAATAATGCTGATTATGTAAGTGGTAATGTATATACTTGGATTTTCCATAGAGATACAAAAAAGGGTGTATATATCTTATTAGAGGATTTAGATGGTAAGAGTGTTGGTGGTAATAAAGAAGAACCAAAACCAAGTGAACCTGAAAAGGAAGATCCTCAAAAAGAAGAACCTAAAAATGGTTCAAATAATCAAGGGTCAAATAATCAAGGAGAGCAAAAAGAAAAATCAACTGTAGAAAAAGGTTATGAGAAGTTTAAAGAGGAAGGTTCAAAGCATCCTTATATTGTCATATTTATCTTTCTTGGATTATTCTTATTTATAATCATTATTTCCTTTAGAATCAAGAAAGTTTAGGGTAAAATAAAAGAAATACTTCTTTTATTTTTACTATGTTGTGTAGTATAATAATTATAGATTTGGGGTGATTAGTACATGAGATTTCGTATATCTGGTAAAGACTTGTTAATGTTTGGAGTCTTTGGCATATTTTTACTATATTTGTGTGCTATTTTAACATCTAATGTTAGTTCCTTTGGAACAACTGGTAGTTTCTCAGGTTTGAATCCTATACCAGGTTTAACTCAATACTTAGGAGCAACAATAGTTTTATTTATAATATTAATTGTTTTAATTTTTACAAGCGTTTCTTCTTATGTTTTTGAAAGAAAGAAAGGCTTGGGTTTTGAAGTGTCTGAAAAAGAAGAAAAAGGATACTCAAGATGGTCTAAAGATAGTGAGATTAAGAACGATAAAGATGTCGTTATGGTTAATCCTTTAGATCAAGAAACTAAAGCTGCAGGTATTCCATTAGTTAATGATGGAAAACACTTATGGGTAGATAATGGTGAATACCATAACTTAGTTATAGGTTCTACTGGTTCAGGTAAATCACAAACTGTCGTTGAACCAATGGTTGAGTTATTAATTAAAAAAGGCGAGAGTATGATTATCACCGACCCTAAAGGTGAGTTACATAGAGCCGCTGCTGAATATTTAAAACAACGTGGTTATAACGTAGTTGTATTAAACTTCCGTGAACCACAAAGAGGTAATGCATGGAATCCATTAACATTACCATATCAATACTATAAAGATGGAAATCAAGATAAGGCAACTGAGTTATTGGATGACGTTGCAATTAATATCTTATATGATCCTAATAATAAGAGTGGCGATCCTTTCTGGGAAAAATCTGCTGCTGACTACTTCTCAGGATTAGCATTAGGTTTATTTGAAGATGCTAAACCAGAAGAAATAAACTTAAACTCAATTAACTATATGTCTACTGTTGGTGAAGACAAGATGGGCGCTAATACATATATTAAAGAATACTTCACATTAAAAGGTGAACAATCTAATGCGTATGTATTTGCATCTAATACAATTAACTCACCATCAGAAACTAAAGGTGGTATTTTATCAGTATTTAGACAAAAGATAAGAATCTTTGCTTCACGTGAAAATTTATCAGAAATGTTAGCATATAGTGATTTCGATATGCGTGATATTGGTAAAGAAAAGACCGCTGTATTTATTGTTATTCATGATGAAAAGACAACATATCATGGATTAGCAACAATCTTTATTAAACAATGTTATGAAACATTAATTGATGTAGCACAACAAAATGGTGGTAAGTTACCATATAGAACAAACTTCATTTTAGATGAGTTTGCTAACATGCCTCCATTAAAGGATGTTACAACAATGGTTACTGCTGCACGTTCTCGTGCCATTAGATTTACATTCATTATCCAAAACTTTGCTCAATTAAAGAGTGTTTATGGAAATGAAGATGCTGAAACAATTAAAGGTAACTGTGGTAACTTAGTATACTTAATCAGTACTGAGTTAGCAGCCCTAGAAGAAATTAGTAAAATGTGTGGTGAAGTTAAATCTAAAGATAAAGATAAAACTGCATCTACACCATTGGTTACAGTTACTGACTTACAAAAATTAAAATTATTCCAAGCTATCATTATTAGATGGCGTTTGGCTCCATATAAAGTTAGTTATACACCAAACTTTAAAATGGATTGGGGCCATCCTAAGATGGAAGCTGAATATCCACATCGTGATAAAAAAGATATTGCTTTATTCGATGTAAAAGAATTTACTAAAAAGAAAAAAGGAGAAAAGATTAAGAATTCTCTAAATGATGGACCTGGTCCAATGGGCGGCAATCCATTTGCTAGTGGTAATCCATTCGGTGGAGGTAATGACTTCATGGGTGGAAGAGGAGGATTTGATTCTTCTAATCCATTTATGTCATCTCCTAGAGATTCTGGTGGTTCAATGTTCGGTGGTGGTGGACTTGGCGGTGGTATTGATTTAGATGCCATGATGAAAGATATCGATCGTAAGATTGCTGAGTTAGATGCTGAAGAAGAACGTCAAAAGAAAGAACAACAGAAACTTAAAGATGATATTGATTTACCAAAAGTTGATGATTCTAAAGATGATATCAAAGCAGAAATTAAGGCTGAGTTAAAAGACGAACTTAAGGATGACATTAGAGATGTTAAGAAAGACATCAAAGATGTTGAACTTAGTGCTAAAGATAATTTTGATAGCCTTAAAGGTGATTTTGATGACTTTAGAAGCGATGTTAAAGATGATGTTAAAGATATCAAATCTGGTATTAAAGATGATATTAATGATATTAAATATGATGTTGATAACATTAAGAAAGATCATCAAGAACAACGTTTTGGTGGGGTAAGTTTATTAGATGGTCGTCTAGGTTTCGATGATGAAGAAGAAGAGTTACCTAAACCAAAAGAAGTTAATATTAACATTGATAAAGATATTGACTTACCTGATGAAAAACCAAATATTACAGTAAATAATTATAATATTTATAATAATCTAGATGATAGTAAAGAAAGCAATAAACCTAATATTGCAATTGCAACTAGCAGTCCTGCAGATGAAGATCTAGATTATGAAAATCCATTACCAAAAGTAGAAAGAGCTTCAATTATTACACCAAATTATTCAAGTGGCTCTGTTACTAAGGTTGATGAAGATAGAGAGTTTAATATTTATGATAGAGTACCTAATATCGTAGACACTGTTAAAGAAGATGTTCAAGATATTAAAGATGATATTCATGAAATTAAACATGAAACTAAGAAGATTGTTACAAGTGTTGGTAAACCTACTAATACTTCTAAATCTGAGGAATTCAATGTGTTTAGTAGACCAGTAGAAAAGATTTCTTATTCTACTGCAGATAAACCAAAAGAAGTTCCTAAACCAGTAGAGGAGAAGACAAATGTTAATGTCGATCCTAATAAGATTGTTATTGGTAAGAATAAGATTACTGATGACGAATTCTTTGATGATTTCTTTGGAGATGATTAAGATCATCTCCTTTTAGTTTACACGTAAGTTATTGGCTTTATTGCTTTATTAAAAGGCCTATTTTATAATATAATTGTGATGATATATGATGGAATGGCTTAATCATTTTGACCAAGTATTAAATGATTTTTTGTTAAGCTTGGGAATTATGGCTCCAATTTTAAGTTCTATTTTAATCGTTCTAGAGGGAACTCTAGCTTTTTTGCCGTTGTTTGTTTTCATCACAATTAATATTTTAACTTTAGGTCCAGTACTTGGTGCATTCTCATCTTGGATTTTAACTACTTTAGGTAGTTTAATTTGTTTCTTTATTTTTAGAAATGGTATTGCAAGATGGATTTATAAAAGAACTAAACATAAGGGAAAAAGATTTACAAGAATTATAAATAAATTAAATTTCGTTAGAATGGTTTTATTAATTGCAATTCCTTTTATGCCATCATTCTTTATTAATATGGGTGCTGGTTTTTCAAAGATTCCAACAAAGAAATATTTTTATGCTTTATTACTAGGCAAGATGTTTGTAGTATTGTTCTGGGGATATGTAGGAAAGAATTTGGTAGATTGTTTAACTAATCCAATAGCTTTAGTCAAAGTAATTGTTTTAATGGTTGCTGCTTATTTATTAGCAACATTTGTTAATAAGAAATTTAATCTTGATGGGAGGTTTTAGTAATGATTCAGTATGTAATAATTGCATTATTAATTGTGTTAATAATTTTAAGTGTTCTAAATCTAATTAAGAAAGATGATGACAAAGATATAGTTGAAAGATTGTTTACTTTAGAAAAAAATCTGAATAATGATTTAGCTGATTTTAAATTTGATATTAATAAGTTCTTAACAGAAGATTTTAATAAATTAAATGAAAATGTAGAAAACAAATTATTATTAATTAACGAGAAAGTTAATGAAAGAATTGATCAAAACTTTGAAAAAACTAATAAGACATTTAATAATATTTTAGAAAGATTAACAAAAATTGATGAAGCACAAAAAAAGATTGATAGCTTATCTACTGAGATAGTTGATTTACAAAGTGTATTAACAGATAAAAAGACTAGAGGTATCTTTGGTGAAGTAAATTTGAATTATATTCTTTCATCTGTTTTTGGTGAAAATAATTTAAATATTTATGATATTCAACATAAGATGAGTAATGGTTTTATAGCAGATTCTATTTTATATGCTCCAGAACCTTTAGGTACAATATGCATTGATAGTAAATTCCCTTTGGAAAACTATCAAAGAATGACAGATAAAAAGCTTTCGCAGAGTGAAAGAGAGACAGCTTTAAAACTATTTAAAGTAGATGTTAAAAAGCATATTGATGCAATATCTAGTAAATATATTATTCCTGGTGAAACAGCTGATGAAGCAATAATGTTCTTACCAGCAGAAGCAATATTTGCAGAGATTAATGCTTATCATCCTGATTTACTTAAGTATTCTTTTGAAAAGAGGGTATGGATTACTAGTCCTACAACATTGATGAGTACTTTAACTATTATTCAAATGATATTAAAGAACGTTGAAAGAGATAAATATGCTAAAGTTGTTCATGATGAATTAAATAAATTAAGTAAAGAATTTGAAAAATATCGTTTAAGATGGGATAAATTGAGTAGAAGTATTGATACTGTAACTAAAGATATTAAAGAAATTAATATTACTACAGAAAAGATTACTAAACGATTTGATTCAATTAATAGTGTAGATGTAGGGATGATTACCCATTATGAAGAAGATGAAGAAGAACAAGAATAACTTGTTCTTTTTTTTGCAATAAAAAAGATAGATTAATAATCTATCTTCATTGCATGTTTAACATTCTTAATTGTAACTTCTGCTTTTGCTTTAGCAGCTTTAGTTCCTTCTTCAAGGATTTTTGTTACTAATTCAGGATTGTCTTCATATTGTTTTCTTCTTGCTTTGATTTCACTTAGGAATTCATTCATTTTAGCAATTAGTTCACGCTTACATTGAACACAACCTCTAGCTCCTTTTTTACATTCGCTGCAAATGTTTTCACAAGCAGGTTTATCATTTACTAATTTATGATAGTAGTAAACCATACATACATCTGGGTTTGCTGGATCATCCTTTTTGATTTTATTAGGATCTGTTACAGCTCCCATAATCTTTTTGCTAATTGTTTCTTCATCATCAACTAAGTAAATAGCATTACCTAATGATTTACCCATTTTATCATTACCATCTAAACCTTTGATACGTTTTGTTTCAGTAAATGATGCTTCTGGTTCTTTTAATGTTTCTCCGTAAATAGAATTAAATTTACGAACTATTTCACGACATTGTTCTAGTAATGGATTTTGATCTTCACCAACAGGTACTAGGTCACCATCGAAAGCAGTAATATCTGCTGCTTGTGATACTGGATATCCTAAGAAACCATAAGTTATTGATTCGCCATCATTACCAAATAGTTCTTTCTTTTGAGCTATTTCAGTTTTAACAGTTGGGTTTCTTTGTAATCTAGATACTGTTACCAGATTAGAATAGAATACTGTTAATTCAGCGATTTCTGGTATTTTAGATTGAATAAAGATATGAACTTTATTTGGATCAATACCAGTTGCAAGTAAGTCAGCTGTTATTTCAAAAACATTCTTTCTTACTTTTTCAGGATTATTAAAATTATCTGTTAGAGCTTGTACGTCAGCGATTTCTAAGAAGAAATCATATTCATCTTGTAGGCGAAGCCAATTTTGACAGGCTCCAAAATAATGACCTAAATGTAAATTGCCGGTAGGTCTGATGCCGGTTAAAATTGTCTTCTGCATTTTTTCACTCCTCTTCACATGTATTTTAACATTATTGCTATTAAAAATAAAGGTTATTTGTTATAATTTAGCATAGGAGTGGACATCATGGATGATACTAAAAATAACAAATTATTATTGTTTATATTGCAGCACAAAGGACTTGTTGTTTTTTTGTTGTGCTTAGTAATTGTAATAACGATGGTATTAGTTTTTGCTGATGGATATTCTAAAAGAATAGAAGATGATTTTAGTGAATTACAAACTTATATATTTGAAATTAAAGAGAAGGATAAGGACATATATAACAATTTAAAAGTTAGAGAAATAAAAAAAGATGTACAAGGTATAGATGTGTCTTCTTGGCAAAAGGAGATAGATTGGGAACTAGTAAAGGAATCAGGTATTGATTTTGTTATGATTAGATGTGGTTATAGGAATTTAACTAATGATGATATACTGATAGATCCTCGTTTTGAATATAATATAAGCGAAGCGAATAGGTTAGATATCCCAGTAGGAGTTTATTTTTATTCTACTGCTAGAGATGAAAAAGAAGTATTAGAAGAAGCTTCATTTGTATTACATACAATTAAAGATTATGACATAACATATCCAGTAGTATATGATTTTGAATTATATAATCAAAAGAGAATGGAAGGAATTAGTGCTTCTGAGATAAATGATAATGCTATTAGATTTTTAGAGTATATGAGTGAACATGGTTATAGAGGAATGATTTATAGTAACAGGAATTATTTAAATAAGGTTTGGGATATTGAGTTATTTGATAATTACAAGTTCTGGTTAGCACAATATGATGGGGAATTAATGATTGAACATGATATGATTCAGTATTCTGATAAAGGAACTATTCCTGGTATAAGTGTTAATGTAGATTTGAATAGAGCGAATTTTGCTTATGAACGTGTAGAATCCTAGATATTTATTTGTTATAATTTAGATGGTAGTGATGTTATGGAAGTTAAAGAAATAAAATGTCCTAAGTGTGGTTTTAATAATGCTTATGGAACTAAAAAATGTTTTAAGTGTCATTATAAATTATCTAAGCCTTATGTAAGTTGTCCTAAGTGTGCTAAGAAGAATGAACCTAATGCAATAAGATGTGTTAGTTGTGGATTTAATTTAAAGAGAAAAAGGCTTAGTTTATTTGCTTGTTTATGTATTTCTATACTAATTGGTTTAGTATTGTTATTATGTGTTCATTATAAAGATGCTTCTGTATTGAAGAATGTTAAAATAGTTTATTATGTAATAGCAGGATTAATTATAGCTAGTGTAGTATATAAAACTTTTAATTATGGCAAGAATGATCAAATAAAATTAGATGCAGAAGAAGAAATGAACGATAGTAATCCTCGTTTAAAGAAGATGAAACTAATTAGTTCAATTGCTGTAATAATTGTAGTAGCTTTTATAGCAGTTTTTATTATTTTAAAGTATGTTTTGAAGAAAATTTAAGAGAATTATTTCTCTTTTTTCTTATTATTTAGTATAATTAGCGAGTAGGTGATTTTATGGAACGTTTACAAAAATATATAGCTAATTGCGGTTATTGTTCTAGAAGAAAGGCAGAAGAATTGATTATTTCAGGAAAAGTAGCTGTTAATGGCAATATAGTTAAAGAATTAGGAACTAAAGTAGAAGATAGTGATTCTGTAGTAGTTGAAGGTGTTGAATTATCTAAGAATACTAGAAAAGAATACTATTTATTATATAAACCAAGAGGATATATATGTAGTGCTAAAGATGAAAAAGGACGTAAGGTAGTAACTGAATTGATAGATACTACTGAAAGAATATATCCAGTAGGTAGATTAGATTATGATACTACAGGTGTTTTATTATTAACTAATGATGGTGATTTAACTAATATACTTACACATCCATCTAATGGAATAGAAAAACAATACCTTGCTATAGTTGAAGGTATTATTACTACTGATGAAATATATAAATTAATAGATGGTGTTGTTATTGATGGTATTAAAGTCGTTCCTAAAAGAGTAAAAGTAAAGAAAAAAGATGTTGAAAAGAATAGAACTAAAATAGAAATAACTATCGTTGAAGGACGTAATCATATTGTTAAAAAAATATTTGAAAGTATTGGTCATCCAGTTAATAAACTTCATCGTGAAAGAGAAGGTTTCTTAAGTGTTAGTGGAATGCAATCAGGTGATTATAGAATTCTTTCGATGGATGAAGTTAATAAATTAAAAGCATTAAAAAAATAAGAGGTTAACTCTTATTTTTTTATTCTTCAGTAGGTTCGCTTTCTGTTACTTCGATTGCTCCAACAGGACAAGATCCAGCAGCTTCAGTAGCAGCTTCATTATTTGCTGCGCCATCTATAACTTTACTTAATCCGTTTTCATCAAATTCGAATGTATCTGGAGCTATTGCTACGCATGCACCACAGCCGATGCATTTATCACTTTGAACTTTTACCATAACATTTCCTCCTAGATAAATGATAACAACAATAGTGTAAAAAAGCAAATAAAATATTTTAAATTAGACATTAGATATGGTATCATAATTATAGATTAGGAAGTGTTGTTTATGGAAACAAGACAATCTAGAATGGATAAATACTTTGAAGCAGAAGATGAGGCTGTAAAACCTGAAGAGGTAGTTGAAGAACAACCTGTTTTTTCTTCTAGAACACAAAAAAATCAGGAACTATATAAACAAGTTAGTTCTCTAGATATTGAAGGTTTTGATTTAAATAGCAATTCAACAGTTTTAGATGTTGATGCTTCTGAAATCGACATTGCTGATGTTAAAGAACAGTTAGAAGAAAAGTATCATGAAAATCCTAGAAATAAGAGCTTTGGTGATACTGATGAAATTAATCTACCTAAGATTAATTTAGATGAAACAAGAGAATATGATATCAATGCAATTTTAGCAAAAGCTAAAGAAGAAAAAGAAATAAACTATGAAGAAGATAGACATAGAAAAGTAAATGATGTCTTAAAAGATATTGAAGAATATACACAAAGTATTAAGAAAAATCGTGATGATGATTCTAGTGCTGCTGGTGTTTCTAAAGATAATGAAGATGAATTAAGAGAATTAATTGATACTATTAATGCTAAGGAATTAATAGATGAAGAAGATAAATTAGAAGTAACTGGAGATATGGATCCTCTAGATCTTTTAAGTGACTTAAAAGGCGACGACGATAATACTAAGGTATTAGGTCAATTAACAGAAGAGTTAGAAATAGAAGATGTAGATGATGATACAACTGAAGAGTTAACTACTGAAGAAATTGAAAGAATATCTGAAATGAGTAAAGATGATGAGGATACTATAGAAGTTGAAGAAGTCGACGATAATACTGAAGAAATAGAAAAAGAAATCGAAGATACTGATGCTATCGAGGAAGTAGAAGAAGAACAAGAAGTTGTAGAAGAAGCAGAAGAAGAGGAAGAAGTTAAACCTAAGAAAGAAAAGAAGAAAAATGAAAAGAAAAATAAAAAATTAGAAAACTTAGATGATTCTTTTGTAGGTCAAACTACAACATTTAATCAAGATGATTTTGACGAATTTGATGATTTAAAAGAAGATATGAAAGCTACTAAAATAATTATTAAAATATTAATTATTATTATTGTTTTAGTGTTTATTGCTGGACTTATCGTTTTAGCTAATAGCAAATTTAATTGGGGACTATTTTAAATAGTTCTTTTTTTTGCTATTTTGTGGTAATATTTATATATGGTAGGTGATTTTATGGATACTTCTAATGTTTATATTAATGAAGCAATGGAATATGCATTTTCTACTTATTTAAGAACTAAAGATCATAAAGGTACATTAGATTATAATTCTTTTATGTGTACAATAATAAGAATGCTTTTATTAATATTTGGTGAAGAAATCATCTTAGATTATCAAACTCATAATCCTGCTACATTAGTATTTACAATGACTAAATATGGAACATCTATTGAAGATGCTAATAATTTCTTAACTCTAGTTGATAAATTTTATCAATTTGAAGAAAAACAAAAGGATAAAGCTATTAGAAAAAAGAATAAATACTTTAATCCAATTCAAAAGTTTTTAATTGATATGTTTGTTACTAGACACGAAAAAGAAAAATATAATAAAAGAGTTATTAAAGAGTTCTATATGTTACTATTCACTGCTAACAGTCGTAGTTTCTATAGAAAGAGTAATGCTGTAGTAATGGCTTATAATCCATATGAAATTGATGAATACTTTAAAAAACAAAATTGGGGGCTAAAATGAAAAAGGTTGAAATAAATGGAAAAAACTATGAAGTAATAGAAGATTGCAGAGAAGCTTTAGATTTAGAAGTCCTAAAAGAAAAGTTAACTGACTATTTTGATGATTATGATTATGTGGTTGGAGACTGGGCTTATGGAAAGCTTAGATTAAAGGGATTTTATGATTCTAAAAACAAGAAATGTAAGAAAATTAATGATATTTCAGGGTTAAAAGATTATATAGAAAATAGTTGTGCTTATGGCTGCAAGTGGTTTGAAATTAGAAAAATAAATGATTGAAATAGAGAGTTTATTTTGCTATAATTAAATATAGAATAGAGAGGGATTGCGATGCCAGAAAAGATTTCTATCGTTAAGGAATCTGGCGAGACAGTAAGTTCTAATATTGTTTCGGTTTTTACTATTCCTGATACTGAAAAGAAATACATTATTACAACTGAAAATTCAGTGGATCCACACGGACTCACTGTTTTGCATGTAAGCGAAATCGTAGATGGTTCTTTAAAGAAGATAGCAACTGATGACGAATGGTCTTCTATTAAAACTATCATGAGAGCTATTATTTCTGGTAATGTCGGTTCTTATAAATATTTGCCAACTATAGAAGTTATTAAAGCAGAAGGACAATATTCAAGAGATATTTCAGTATCTGCTTCAGCTTCTAAACAAATGATAGATAATTATAATGCAGCGGATAAGACTACTGCTGAAGGAAGTGATGCTTCTATCTTCCCAGAAGGTGAAGCAGCACCAGCAGAAGATAATGAAGTAATGCCTGGTATTTCTGAAGTTGGAGATGAACCTCCTGCTGAAGCAACTACTCCTGAAGTAGCAACGACTCCAGCACCTGAGGCAGCAGCTCCTGTAGAAACTGCTCCTGCTCCTGAAGCACCAGCAGTACCTGAGACTCCAGCTGTTCCAGAAACTCCTGCAGTTCCTGAGACACCTGCTGTTCCAGAAACACCAGCAGTACCTGAAACTCCAGCAGTACCTGAAGCACCTGCTGTTCCTGAAGTTGCTGCAACTCCGGAAGTTGCACCAGCTCCTGAAGTTAGTGCATTACCTGCAGAACCTGCACCAGTAGAGGCAGTTCCTGCTGAACCAGTTGCTCCAGTAACTCCTGTTGCTACTGTTGAGGCTACACCTGTAGTTCCTGAACCAGTACCTGCACCAGTAGAGAATCCTGCAACACCTGAAGTTGGTGCATTAAGTAATGAAATTCAAGTTCCAAATATTCCAGAAGTTGCTCCAGAAGCAGCACCTGTTGCAGTTGAAGCTATTCCAGCACAACCAGAGGTTGTTCCAACACCTGTTGTTGTTACTCCTCAACTTGAAACTGCAGCACCTGTAGATAGTGCTTCTGTAATATCTGTAGCACCTGAGGTAAATCCAATACCTCAACCAGAATTAGTAACAGCAAGTACAATTGCTCAACCAATTCCACAAGTTGATACAACTGTTCAAGTTGTACAACCTGCGCAAGCTGTTCCAACTGCACAAATTGCACAAGGAGTTCCAGAAGCTAATATGACTCCACCTGTTCAATTTGATAATAGTGTTAATGGAAGCTTTAAACCAGATGCTTCATTGGATGAAGTTGTTAAAGGTGCTCAAGATATGTTCATGGAAGGTGTTAAGAACTTAGTTCAAACTATTCAAGAAAAAGTTTATAGAGATTTATATGCTAAAGAAGCTGACTTGAAGAAGAGAGAAGCACTAGTTGCTC
>JAFPMR010000033.1 GCA_017411235.1 Bacilli bacterium
ATCTAAACGAAACAGAATAATAGGGGAGATAATATGGAAAAGATAAAAGTATTACAAATTGGTTGTGGAAAAATGAGTATTTACACAATGCGTTATGTATATGAACATGGTGCTAAAGTAGTAGGTGCTGTAGATATTAATCCCAATATAATTGGTAAAGACATTGGTGAAATAATGGACCAAGATAGTAAAAATGTCTTCATTAAATCGCTAAAAGAACTAGAATCAATTATTAAAGAAACCAAACCAGATATCGCTATTGTAGAAACAATGAGTTTACTAAATGATATAAAAGATATCTTACGTACTTGTGCATCAAATGGTGTAAATGTAATAACTACTTGTGAAGAAGCCTTCTTCGCATCTAACTCAAACCCAAATATATGGAAAGAAATAGATGTCTTAGCAAAAGCTAATAAATGTACAGTAACAGGTAGTGGTTACCAAGATGTCTTCTGGGGTAACTTAATAGCAGTATTAGCTGGTACTACAAATAAAATAACTAAAATAAAAGGAACTTCATCATATAACGTAGAAGATTATGGTATGGCTTTAGCACAAGCTCATGGAGCTGGTCTAAGCCAAGATGATTTCAATAGAGAAATTGCTGCACTAGATGACATGACTACAGAAGAAAGAAATCATCTAATAGAAAATGGAACATTCGCTCCTTCATATATGTGGAATACAGTAGGTTGGTTAGCAGATAGATTAAATCTAACAATAACTAATATGAGCCAAAAATGTGTACCACAAACTCATGTTGAAGATTTAGAATCTGCAACATTAGGAATCAAAATACCAGCAGGAAACTGTACTGGTATGAGTGCTATAGTAACAGCAGAAACAAAAGAAGGAATAACTATAGAAGCAGAATGTATGGGTAAAGTATATGCACCAGATGAAGTAGATTCAAATGAATGGACTATCATTGGTGAACCAGAAACTACTATCACCGTAAAACAACCTTCTACAGTAGAATTAACATGTGCAAACATTGTAAATAGAATACCTGATGTAATAAATGCTGAATCAGGATTTGTTCCTACAAGTAAAATGCCTATAGCAGAATATAGGGTTGAATCATTAGAAAAATATCTAAAATAAAAAGAGGATTAAATCCTCTTTTTTTATCTACTAAATGGATGTTGTCTTCTTCCTGTTGCAATCTTAAATGTATAATCATCTTCTAATGATTCTACAAGTCTCTTTTTAGTTTCCATTGTTGCAACAATCTTTTTTCTACAATATTCCATATCATCCAATCTATCTTTTTCATCATCAGTCATTTCTAACTCATAGATATCATCACCCATGTTAATAGGTCTTTTATTAGCATCTTGTAATTGCTCTTTATAATAAGCAATTAATCTATCACATGCTTCAATAGCATCTAGTTTATCTCTTAAAGTTAATGTTTCTTCCATAGTACATTCCTCCTAAAAGTATTATAACATAAATAAAAAAGAGAATTAACTTCTCTTTTTTTCATTGTAAAATATACTAACAAATAAGATTAAATAAGCTAAAGATAATACAAATCCTGCTAATACATCACTAGCATAATGTACACCTAAATAAATTCTACTAATACCAATTAATAAGGATAAAATCATTGTACTAAGAATAACTAAAATTCTAATCTTTTTATCTCTTTTACTATGTAAAAATATATAACCTATAAAGCCATAAAAAGCTACACTCATCATTGAATGCCCAGAAGGGAAACTATATCCAGTTTCTTTAATTAAATTAATTCCTATAGGTCTTTCTCTAGAAAAAATATACTTAAACAATTGATTCAATAAGAAACATAAAATCAAATTTAATGCTATATAATAAGCTTTCTTCTTATCTTTACCAAATATCATAATTAGTAAAGTTAATAAAGCAACAAACCACATACTACAGCAAGTAGTAATAACTTTAAATATAAATGTAACTGGATCACATTTTAATTTAATAACTAGATTGTACACCTTATTATCAAAACCACTTACTTTATCTGCTAATAATAATCTTGCCAAAACAACAAATATTATTAAACATACTGCAAAAATAATTGGTTTTAATACTTTTCTAATCTTCTTCATCCATGTCTCCGAAATAAATCTTTAACATTTCGTGATAACGATCTAGCAATTGTTTATTAGCACCTTTTTTCTTAGCAATATTATATGTTTCTCTATATAACCATCTATTATCATCTTTAGATCCACCAGTAGTTTTCCAAACCTTATCTCCAACTTTTAAGAATAGATTATAATTTGATAATAGAATATGTAACTTATCAGCTAACATAATATTAATAACCATAACATCATAATTGGCTCTCATTCTTCTAATATAATCTTTCTTTCTATCTAACCATTTAGCAATACTCATATCTTCTGATAAGTCTGATACCATATCTGCTACCAATGTTCCAAACTTTTCTTCTATTTCTTCATAACCATATTCAGTATCATTTATGACATCATGTAATAGAGCAGATACCAATACGTCTTCCGTATCTGTAATGTCTCTTAGTAAAGTATAAACAATCATCGAATGAAAACTTCTATCAATATTTTCAGTTTTTAACTTTTGACCCTTAAATGCCTTTACCATAAAATGTATAGCTTCTTCTACATTATTATACATAATATCACCATCCTAAACTCTACCTATTATATATATCTATTGTATAGTAAAATTGTAAATTTTACAAATAAAAAAGAGACTTAGTCTCCTTGTTCCATAACTTTTTCTAAGAATACTTTATCTTTAAAAGCACCACGTTTCTTAGCTTTCTTAATTCTTTTATCTTCTATTTCTTCATAAGAAGTACCTTTAACATCTAATATAGCTCTTATTACTTCTAGAATATCTACCATTTCTTCGATGTTTTCTTCTTCTAAATATTCTTTAACTTCTTCCATTAATTTCTTATTTAATTCTTTTAAATATTCTTCATCATCTAATATTCTTGTTGTAGGAAGACAATGATCTTTCAAAATAATATCTGGAATTTTATCCCTTACTAATTTATTATAAGTTTTCATAAAGTACCTTCTTTCATAACTTTATTATAACATAAAAGAACTCTTATGAGTTCTTCTTATATTTACTTTGATTATTTAATTCTTGATAATACATAACTGTATTCTTATCATAATATCTAATTTGACCACTAGGTAACATTAACATTCTTTCAACACCTAGATTATCAACAAACTCTACATTGTGTGATACTACTAACATTGTACCTTCATAATCTCTAAATGTCTTAGCAATAATCTCTTGTGTTTGAGGATCTAAATGGTTAGTAGGTTCATCAAGAATCAAGAAATTAGCTCCTGTTAATGCTAGTTTAGCAAGAGCAACACGACTTCGTTCACCTGGACTTAACACACCAACTTTTTTGAAAACCTCATCTCCACTAAATAAGAAATTTCCTAAAAAACTTCTCATGTCGTTTTTACTTAAGCCAAACTCTTCGATATTTTCTAAAATAGTTTTATCATTATTTAATAATTCATGCTCTTGTGCATAATAACCAATCTCACATTTTTGATTAACTAAAATTTCACCAGCTAATGGTTTTAAGATACCTACAATTAATTTAAGTAGGGTAGATTTACCAATACCGTTCTCACCAACTACTAAGAACTTTTCACCACGACTTAAATCAAAAGTTAAATCTTCTATTAAAATATGATCTTCCTTATAACCGAATTTAACATTCTCACATTTTAATGGACATACACCTGAAGGGTGATTTATTTTCATTTTAAATCTAGCCGTCTTACTTGCTTTATCTAAAGTAACTTTTTCATTTTCTAATCTAGCTAACTTCTTTTGTCTATCTTTAGCAATACGTGCTTTCTTTTCATTACCACCAATATACTTAGCAATAATTCTTTTTAATTTTTCCTCTTCAACTGCTTGTTTTTCTGCAATACGCTCTAAAGTCTTTTGTCTTTCATTACGTATCTTCATATATTTTTCATAATTACCTGGATATAACTCCATTGTGTGTTTTTGTTTATCAACATATAAAGTTTGAGTAGTAACTTGATCTAAGAAATCAATATCATGGGATATAACAAGTATCATTCCATTATATCCTCTTAAATAATTAATAATATAATCCTTAGTATCATTATCTAAGTGATTAGTAGGTTCATCTAAAAGTAATACTTCTGGTTTAGAGTAGAGTAATCTAGCAAAAGCTATTTTACTTTTTTGACCACCAGATAAATTACATAATTCCATATCTAATAGTTCACTATCTATTTGCATACCATCAATTATCTTTAATAGAATACTCTCACAACTATAAACATCATAGTACTCTAACTTAGCTTGTAACTTAGATATCTTTTTCATTAAAAAATCTAGTTTCTTCTCATCAGTTTCTACACTTGCTAAGACATAAGTTTCACTAAGTTCTGCTTCTAACTTTTTAATAGGCCTTCCTTCCAATAAATAATCAAATACACTAATATGCATATCTGGTATTTCATCACTAATAACTTGTGGTAAGAATCCTATTCTAGTACCTGGTTTAAAAGTAATACTACCTTTATCAGGTTCTAGTTTTCCTAAAATCAAATTAAAGAAT
>JAFPMR010000034.1 GCA_017411235.1 Bacilli bacterium
AGAGGTTAATGGTAATAAAGTAGAGACTTCTCCTTTAACACCTAATCTTTATGAAATATCTGAAGATGTTATTAAGTTAAATCAATTATATGAAGAAAACTTAAATAATAAAGATACTAAGGATTGGGTTAAAGAAGTTAAAGAATTCTATTTAAATTACAATAATATTGATAATAGAGATGAAAAGGTAAAAGAATTATTAACAGATTATGAAGAAAACTATAATACAAAGAAGAGTGTTATTACTAAAATCCTAACTGTTAATAAGAAAGACCATAAGATTGTTAAAATATTAAAAGTATTATTAAAAATAGTATTAATTTTGGTAGCATTATATATTGGGCTATATGTATTTGCTTATACTGTTTATTTCTATCGAAAGATAAGAAAGAAAATTAGAAGAAGAAAGAGATTGAAAGCTCAAAGAGCTGCAATGGCTAAGAAGAAAGGTAGAACTACAACTACAAAGAAAAGAACTGTTGCCAAGAAAAAAACAGTTACTAAAAAGGTAGTTAAAAGAAAAAAGAAGTAGACATTTATTGCCATGTAAAAGAGGCTTCAATGGTTGACAAAACTAGTCTTTTTAGTAGATACTAGTAAATGTCTACCTGGAAAATTCTATATTTTTTAGATGGCTGATAGGTTGTTTATACCTATATAAAATGTTATAATCATGTAGAAGAGAGGATGGTTAGATGACTATTTCTACAATGTGGTCAATAATTACAAAGATTATTGATGTTTGTGTAGTATGGATGCTTGTCTACTACATATTAAAGAATGTTAAAAATAACGTTAAGATGATCATGATAGTTAAAGGTGTAGTTATTATACTTGCTTTTAAGATATTAAGTGATTTATTAAATTTATATACTGTTGGTTTATTACTAGAGTATGTGTTTGAATGGGGACCTTTAGCAGTAATTGTGTTGTTCCAACCAGAGATAAGAAGTTTCTTAGAATCAATTGGACGTACTAAGTTACTAGGTCGTCATAAAGTATTAACAGTTGAAGAAAGAGAACGTGTTGTTTTCGAAATTATGGATGCTGTTGATTACCTACGTAAGAATAAGATTGGTGCTTTAATTGTAATTGAAAGAGATGTTTCATTACATGAATATATTGCACCAGCTACTAAGATATATGCTGATGTATCTAGTCCATTACTTGGTACAATATTCTTCCCTAATAGTCCACTTCATGATGGTGGTGTAATTATTCAAGGTGATAGAATTACTTGTGCTGGAGCAGTATTTAAGACTAGTATGGATCCTAATTTGAATAAGAAGTTAGGAACACGTCATAGAGCAGCTTTAGGTATTGCAGAAGAAAGTGATGCTGTTGCATTAATCGTATCAGAAGAAACTGGTCGTATTAGTATAGCAGTTGATCATGAATTACATTACAATCTAAGTTTAGATGAATTTAGAATGATGTTAGTTGATGAGTTAAAACCAAAAACTGAATTATTCTATGATGCTGATGAAGAAGAAAGTGATGGTGATTTAGATGAAGAATAAGAAACCATTTAAACCATTTGCTAAATTCTTTAAAGGTATATATAACATTATTGATAAGATAATAGTTACACCAATAAGTACTTTAGTATTTAAGATACAAAAAAGAATTGGTAAAGATAGTAAAATTGAAAAAGTATTAAATCAACCTAATGTATTATTATATCTATCATTAGCTTTAGCTATTATATTATTCTTTATAGTAGATAGAAATGCTGTATCTTTCGTTGGAAGAGACGCTGAGTTCTTGACTAATATTCCTGTAGAGGTTAAATATAATAGTAGTGCTTATGTAGTTGAGGGTGTTCCTGAAACTGTTGATGTTACATTAGTTGGTAAAAAGCTAGAAATATATTTAGCTAAACAATTAGGAGATAGTAAGGTAGTAGTTGATTTAACTGATTACCAAGCAAGTAATAATCCTGTTAGAGTTAAATTAAATTATAATAAAGCTGTTAAAAATGTAGAATATAAAATAGATCCTACATATGTTACAGTTACTATTAAAGAAAAAGTTAGTGATAGTAAATCTATTAGTTATGATTTAATGAATGAAGATCATTTAGATTCTAAGTTAAGTGTTAAATCTGTTGAGTTATCTAGATCTAATGTTAAGGTTAGAGGTTCTCAAGAAACTATTGATTCTATTGCAACTATTAAGGCTTTAATAGATTTAAATAATCCAGACTTTACTAAAGCTGGAACATATACAATAGATAATTTAAGTTTAGTAGCATATGCTGCTGATGGATCTGTTGTTAAGAATGTAGAAATAGTTGGTACAAATATTAGTGCTAAAGTAGAATTAAATTCATATTCTAAGAAAGTAGCTGTTCAAGTTAATACAACTGGTTCACTAGTAAGTGGTAAAGCAATTAGTTCTATTACAATTAATGGAGTAGATGCTAATGAATTTGAAACTACTATTTATGGTGATGAAGCAGCCTTAGAAGGAATAGATAAGATACCGGTATCAATTGATATAGAAGGCCAAGGTAATAATGGTCAGAAGACATCAAATGTTACAATATCAAGACCAGCTGGTGTTAGAAGTATAAGTGATGAAAGTATTACTGTAGTAATGAACTTTGCTGAAGCAAAACAAAAGACTATTACTATAGAAGGTATTAGAACTACTAATACACCAAATGGATTAACTGCTAACTTAGCTGATGCTAAAGATAAGGTAGTTGAAATTCAAGTTATTGGTACAGAATCAATTATTAATTCTCTAGATGCTGATAATGCTGATATTTATGCATATGTTGATTTAACTGGTATGACTACTGGAACATATTCAGTTCCTGTACAAGTACAAGGAAATGATTCTAGATTACAATTTATAGTTACTAAGAATGTAAGTATTGTAATTTCTAAATCAAGTTAATAAAAAGACTCTTGTGAGTCTTTTTTTGTGTAATAAAATGTAAAGTTTTGTTGATTTAGTGGGCTTCTATGTTATAATACTTCTAGGTGGTTTTAATGGGAAAAGATAATAGAATAAGTTATAAAACTGAAGAACAAAAAGAGATTACAAAACTAATTATAATTATTTTAGTCGTTACTTGCTTAGTAGCTGGAGCATACTTAGTTACTAGAGCATTTGTTACAAAAGATTTATTTGATAAGGGTACTCAAGAAGAAAAAGTTGTTGTTCCTGGTGAAATAAATTATGACGTAACAATTGTAGGAAGTATTCTAAATAGACCTTATAGTGAATACTATGTTGTAGTATATGATACAACTAATAAAGATTATGCTACAGATATGAGAAGTTATGTTGCAACTTATAGCGCTAAAGCTAAACATCTACATATTTATACTGTAGAATTGGATAATCCTTTAAATAAAGATTTCTATGATCCTGAAAATGTTAAGTTAGATACTAAGAATGTAGAAGAACTAAGATTTGGTGATGTTACTTTATTAAAGGTTAAAAAAGGTGAAATTACTAAAGCTGTAACAGATTTAGAAAAGATTAAGAAAGAATTAGGAATTTAAAAAGGTTAACATGTGTTAACTTTTTTTATTTTGTGTTATTATTTATCTTAGAGGTGATACTATGGCTCGTAAAAAAGAAGTTGAGGAGAAAAAAAAGACTTCTAAGAAAACTGTTAATAAAGATAAAGTTATGAACAGCAAAAAGTCTAGAAAAGTAAAAACTCCTAAAGAGAAGTATCAAGAAAAGAAAGCTAAGAAAAGAAAAAAGAAATTTATGAATGGTAAGTTCAGTTTAGATATATTGGATTTACTAATCTTAATTGTTGTAACTGCGATAGTATCATGTTTGTTAACTGGTCTTATATTAAATAAACAATATAGGAGAAGTGGAATACTATTAGATGATTCTTTATCTAAAGATACTAGTTTGCAAAACTTTATAAGTACTTATGACGAGATTGTTAATAACTATTATGAAGAAGTAGATAAAGAAGGAATGTTAGATGCTGCAACTAAAGGCATGTTAACATATTTAGGAGATAATTATTCTATTTTCTTAAAAGATGGTGATGCTGAATCATTATCAGAAACATTAGATGGAACTTATGAAGGCCTTGGAATAGTAGAAGTTGGTAATGTTGTATTTAGTGTTTATAAAGATTCACCAGCAGAAAAAGCTGGGGTACAACCAAATGATGAAATTATTGAAGTTAATGGTAATAAAGTAGATGAAAAGAATTATTTAAGAATAACTGAATTTTTAGATAAAGAGAAAGTCAATGAAGTAGTTGTTAAAAGAGATGGTAAAGAGATTAAGTTCGATATAGAATTTGATACAGTTACAATTCCTTCTGCTGCATCTACAATAATTAAATCTAAAGATGCTACTCGAAATATTGGTTATATAAGTTTAAATACTTTCTCAAGATTATCTTTTGAAGAGTTTGAAGAAGAACTTATGAAATTAGAAAAAGATAGTGAGATATCTTCCTTAATAATAGATTTAAGAAATAATAGTGGTGGTTATGTTGCATCTGCTGCTAACATTGCTAGTTTATTCTTAGAGAAGGACAAGGTTATTTATTCTTTAGAATCACAAGATGATTTAAAAGTTGTTAAAGATGAAACTAAAGAGAGTAGAGATTATAAGGTTGTTATTTTAGTTAATGGTCAGACTGCTTCTGCTGCTGAATTATTAACAGCTGCATTAAAAGATAGTTATGATGCTGTTATTGTTGGTGAGAAGACATATGGAAAAGGAAAAGTTCAAAATGTTAAATCATTCAATAATAAGATAGTTAAATATACTGCCGCTAAATGGTTAAGACCAAATGGAGATTGTATTGATGGTGTAGGTATTGAACCTGATTATGAAGTGAAAATAGAATACAAGAATGGTGTAGTTTATGATAAGCAGTATGATAAAGCATTAGAATTGTTAAGATAAGACGCAAACACTTGCGTCTTTCTTTATTTCTAGTTATAATGTTAAACGGATGCGTGATTATATGAATGAATTGAAAGTAGGAGACAAACTCAAGATATTCTGCTATAAACACGATGGAACATTGGAACACACTTCTGAAGAAGCTGTTGTGTTGGAAAATACTTCAGAATATTTAGTATGTGGTAACGGAAGAACAAAAATTACAGAAAAAGATGGACGTAGTCATATGACTAATGAGCCAGCTGTACTATTCTTTTATAAAGACCACTGGTTTAATATCATTGGTCAACTTAAGAAGTTTGGTTTATTTTACTATTGTAATATAGCGTCTCCTTATATTATTGATGGTAAATCTATTAAGTATATTGATTATGATTTAGATTTAAGAGTATTCCCAGATGGAGGTTTTAAGATTTTAGATCGTAATGAGTACAATTATCATAAGAAGGTAATGAAGTATCCTGATGAAATAGACAAGATTGTTAAAGAAGAATTATCACATCTTATTGAGAAGAAAAGGAATAATGATGGACCATTTGCTTCTGGAGTTGTCGAGAAATACTATGATATTTACGAAAAAATCAAAAATAATTAAAATTTTTGATTTTTTTTGTTGCATTTACATTTTTTTTGTTATACAATGGTTTAGATGTTTTCGAAAGAGTGTAAACATCAAAGTATCAATCCTAGATTTTATGCTATATTGTCAAGTCAACAAATTTTTTCTAAAAAATGTAAAAAGAAGTTGACAAATAGAATTGGGATTTGGTATATTACTATTGCAACGCGAAAAAAGTTGCAAGAAACGATCTTTGAAAACTAAGTAAAAAAGTCAAATTGAGTAGCTTTGTGATCAAAATTCAAATTAATAGAAATTGTTATAAATTTCTTTTTTAATGAGAGTTTGATCCTGG
>JAFPMR010000035.1 GCA_017411235.1 Bacilli bacterium
AAAATAATTTTGAATCAATTATGGGAGCAGTAGTACAAACAGTATCAGATAATTTTGGTTGGTTTGAAATGCATAATGAAGGAGTTGATATATTTGATTGTACTCCACAAACAACTTATGGATGTATGTTAAATGTTAAATCATTTCCACCTGTAATAAGTTCTGTTAATTTCCCTATGGATTTTCCAAATCTTGTTACAACTATTCAATGTATTCCAAAAGGTGATGCAATAATTAAATTAAAAAGAGTTAGAGCATCTGATAGATATGAAATAGAACAAGCGCTTGAAGCTGATGCTGAAATTGAACAAATTGAACAAGTTCAAGAAAGTATTAATATTGCAACCCAGGCTATTACTGAAGCTGAACAAGGTGAAATAATATGTAATTTTAATACAAGTATATTAGTATTTAGTCAAACAAAAGAGGGCTTAAAACAAAATGTTGCAAATGTAGTAACAAGTTGTAAAGATAGAAATATTCTTGTATATAAATCTCTTACACAAGCCTTAGACTTTTTAGATAATTATATAAATAAAAAGCCACAACAATATATACATATGACTAATTTATCATTCCCATTAAGTTTCCAACAAAATGCTGGAGCAACTGTTGGAGATACTGATGGTGTATGGTCACCGTCAATTGGAGTAGATATTTAAAAGAAAGGAACTTAATAATGGAAGTTAATATTAAAAAAACTAAAGAATCTGCAATAATTCCAACATATGCTACAGACAATTCAGCAGGAATGGATTTATATGCTTGTTTAGATAAAGATAGTATAGAAATACCACCACATACAACACAATTTATTTCAACAGGAATTAGTATGGCAATTCCAGAACAATATGTTGGATTAATATTTGCTAGGTCAGGAATTGCTTGTAAAAGAGATTTAGCACCTGCAAATAAAGTTGGAGTAATAGATAGTGATTATAGAGGTGAAATATTAGTAGCTTTACATAATCATAGTGATGTTGTTCAATCTATTGTAAATAAAGAACGAATTGCTCAAATGGTGATAATGCCTTATATTCAAGTTAAATTAAATTCAGTAGATACTCTTGATAATACAGATAGAAGTATTGGTGGATTTGGTTCAACAGGAACATTATAATAAAGGAGATTTTGTTATGAAATTAAATCTTAATAATAATACAGAAGAACCAAAAAAAGAAGTTAATGCAGATATACAAGAATTAAGAAAAAAGACATTATCTATAGATGAATTATTAGTTTTTGCAACTGAGCATAATTGTTCTGATTTATATATAAAAGAATTTGAACAACCATATATATCAAGATTTGGTAAAATTATTCAATTACCTTGTACAGCAATATCTAAAGATTTATGGCAAACATTTTATGATAAATATATCTTAAATGAATTAAATGCTGGATATGTTAGAGAAAAACTTCTTGATACATCTGTAGAAATATATATTCCAGAAAATAGTCCTAATTACGGTAAATTAGGAGATATATTTACTTATAGATATAGAGTATCATTTGGTTTTTCAGAAGAAAGACATATTGCTACATTTAGAATGATTAAACCACATCAACCAACTTTTGATACAATAAATTATAATGAGAAATGTGTAGAAGCATTAAGAAAAGCATATTCTAAACCTACAGGTATATGTGTAGAAACGGGTCCTACTGGTTCAGGTAAATCTACTACATTAGCTGCTTGTATAAATACTTTTACACAACCTAATGATTTATTAGATAATAAAGTAATTATTACTCTTGAGGACCCAATTGAAAATATTTTCTCATCAACAGAAAGTGTTAAAATAAATCAAAAAGAATTAGGTAGAGATTTTACATCTTTTGATTTAGGTATAAAAGCTGCTCTCCGTGAACACCCTAATATGATAATTGTCGGAGAAATGAGAGATAAAGAAGTTATTGGTGCTGCTGTAGAAGCTGGTAGAACAGGACATATTGTTAGTTCTACATTCCACGCATCTGATGTAGGTGGTACTATTTCTCGTCTTATGTATCACTTAAATAATGATAAAAACCTTGTATATGATTTAATTATGCAAATAAATATTATTATTTCACAGAGAATGATGAAACGTGATGATAAATATGTTGTAGATACACAGTTTTTAGTATTTACTCCAGAAGTTGTAAAATATTTACTTGATTTACTTGAAAATCCAGAATTAAATATGGCTAATGAAGTAAATAAAATAGTACAAATGGAAATATTACAAGAAAAAGGAATTGCTAAAGATTGGGATTATGAAGATGAGAGTGATAAACCTGATATGGAATTATTTGAATTAATGAATAAAGTTAGAGAGGAACTTAAATAATATAATGAAAAAAAGAGTGATTATTATTAGTTTAATAATTAGTATTTTACTTACAGGAAGTATTATATATATTACTTCTTATGGTAATTATAGTGCAGAAAATCTTATAAATAATTATTGGAAAGCAGTAAATTCTGGAAATATAAATAAGATTAATAAATGTTTTCCTGAAGATAGGTTTTATACTGATATTTCTTTAAATGGTGATTTAGATACATCTACAATAGAATTTAAAAAAATAAAAGATATATCTCCTGATATATATAACTTACCAAATCTTACAGAAGTAGCTATGTATAATTCTTCGTGTGAATATACTGATAATAATAATGTATTTTATATTACTTTTATAATAGGTAAAATTAATCATAAATATTATATTCTTAATATTATAGAAGGAAATATAATTGAAGATAATATAACTATTGCTGGAACAACAAATGCAACAATGGATGAGAAAGGAAATTAATATGAATAATAAGAAAAAAGAACCTATTACATATAATATAAATATTCATAGTTTTGGAGAAAATGAATATACTGTAGATTTTACAGCAACTCCAGAAATGTCTGAAAAAGCAACGGATAAATTATATATGCAATTAATTAAAACTTATGCTGCTATAGGACAAGAAATGGTAAAATCAGTAGAACATAGAAATCTTACTGATAGAGAATTAGATGAAATTACATTTAAGAAAGCACAACAAGTATTAAATTGTATTTTATTAGATATTCCATTACCTACAGATTTATCTCATTATATTAGTAGATGGAAAGCACAAGCACTTTTTAAAAGAAATATAACACAAACCAAATTAGTAAAATATACATTTACTCTTGACAATAATAATAATTTAATATAAAATAACAATAGTTAGTTTATACTAATGAAAAATTTAGAAAGGAAGGAAAATTTTATGGCTACAGATACTAAAAAGCCTGTTACAAAGAAAGTTGATGCTGTAACAAAGGCAAAGGAAAATGCAAAGAAAGCCACTGCTGATGTTAAGGCTACAGAAAAGGCACTTCTCAAAGCTAAAGCTGAAGTAGTAAAGGTTACAGAGAAACTTAAAAAGGTGAAGGCTAAAGAAAAAGAAGCACTTGCAAAAGTAAAAGCTGCTGAAAAGGCTGCTGCTGATAAGGCAAAGGCTGACAAAACTAAGGCTGATAAGAAGCCTGCAAAGAAACCAGTAGAGAAAAAGCCAGTAGAAAAGAAGCCAGTTGAAAAGAAAACTGAAACTGATACTGATAAGTAAATTATAATTTAGTAAATAGTAATTTAGTAAATATAGAGTAGAGTATAAAAGCTCCACTCTATATTTATTTTTAAGAAAAAAAGGAGTGTTATTATGAGTAAAGAATTAGAGAATTATGTATCAGATGATGGAGAATATATTATTCCTATTACTTGGGAATGTTATGGTACAATTCAAATTACAGGAGTAAAAAATTTAAAAGAAGCTATGGAAGTAGCTAAAAGATATAAAGATGATTTACCATTACCTACAAACGGAGATTATATTGATGGTAGTTTTAAACTTAATTTTGAAGAAGATGGAGAAGAATCTTT
>JAFPMR010000036.1 GCA_017411235.1 Bacilli bacterium
ATTTAGTATTTTAGGGGTAAATAGAGATTGGAATGCAACTCAAAGAATAAAGCATTTCACTATATACCCTCAATCTTACTTCTTTACAAAAGATGAAGGTTGGACATGGCATAGTTTTAATGGTAGTTGGTGAGATATGATAGAGCATGAAAATATATTTTACATTAGGGACATATCACCTTTAGGTGGTGTTGAAACTTTTGTATGGGAAATGGTAAAAAAATATAAGAACTATGATATAGCAGTAGTATATAAAACTGCTGATAATAAGCAGCTAGAAAGATTAAAACAATATTGTATGTGTTATAGGCATGTCAATCAAAAGATAATATGCAAGGTAGCAATAATAAACTATGATGTTTCAATAGTAAACTTCATAGAAGAAGGTGCTAATATATACCAAGTTATTCATGGTGATTATACTAATCCTGTGTACACTTGGAAACCATTAACACACCCTAGAATAAAAGAATATATAGGTGTTACAAAATACATTGCAGAAGGATTTAAAAAGATGATGCACCTAGATAATGTATCTTATGGGTACAACCCTTTATCAATAGAACATAATGATAAACTACTTACACTTGTTTCTGCAACAAGGTTATCAAAAATAAAAGGGAAAGAAAGAATGATACAACTTGCGAATGCACTTGACCATTCAGGAATAAGATATATTTGGTATGTATTCACTAATGATGTGAATGCTATAAATAGTCCAAATGTTATATATATGAAACCTAGACTAGATGTTGGTGTGTGGTTAGATGCAGCTGACTATGTAGTTCAATTAAGTGATACTGAAGCATGTAGTTATACAATCAATGAGGCACTATATAGGAACATACCTGTAATAGTAACACCACTACCTTATTTAGAAGAAATAGGTGTTAAAGATGGAAAGAATGCTTGGATTTTAAAGTTTGATTGTTCTAACCTAGACCATATAGTTAAGAACATAAAGAACATACCAAAGTTTAAGTTCAAACATTTAGAAGATAGATATGATGAGCTGCTGTCACATGCACCATCACATTTTGAGGAGGACAAAACAATGAAAGTAAAAGTAGAGGCATTAGATACTTATGCTAACTTCAATATTACTGATAGTGAGTTAGGTAGAGTACCACAAGCAGGAGAACAATTTGAAGTAACAAAAGAAAGACTAAACATACTACTTGGTAACAATGAAAGTGGTAGAACATTTGTTAAGATAGTTGAACCTGTTAAGGAAGTTAAAAAAGCAGTATTGCCTAAAAAAGAAACTAAAAGAAAGAAATAACAAATGAGTTATGGTAATAGATATAGGTTTTATCAATCTAAAGCATGGAAAGATGCTAGAAAAACAATATGGTTAAAACAAAACCTATTATGCAATAGATGTCATAGACCTGTTTATGTAGATGGTATTAGTGACTATATACCAAAAGATAAAAGATTAATTGGTATAGTTCACCATAAAGAATACTTAAATGAAAATAATTTGAGTAACCAATACATTACTCTAGGCATAGATAACCTTGAAGGATTATGCATTGAGTGTCATAACAAGGAACATGATAATCAAACAGGTGTGTTAAGAAAAGATTACATGTTTGATGAGGAAGGCAACCTAGTCCAAAGGTAGGGGGGTGTCTTTCCAAAAAGCATGTGTGGGGAAACCGATGTTGGGGACTTACTTTTTTTGCACAAATAAAAACCACAATAGGGGGTTTTGAAAAAAGATGGAGGTATTTGAATGAAAAGCAAAGAACTTGAAGAGATTTTAAAAAAGATACCTAGCGAAAAATCTAATGAGGCGAAGTTAATAGCAAATGAGTTAAG
>JAFPMR010000037.1 GCA_017411235.1 Bacilli bacterium
GAATCAATATTATGCTTATCTAATATATCAAATATCTTTTCATATAGATCTTCATGTTCTTCTACTTTACCTAGTTTAAATCTACATGTACCTAAGAAACTTGAAGGAGTTCTTTTAAGTAATTCTAGATTATCTTCATTATCTAAATACTTATCTAGATCTACTATTTTATCTTCTAGTAACCCTTCTATACCATTTAACATTCCATAGACTTTATCAAAGCCTTCTTTTTTAGCTGCTTCATATACGCCAGCTAAAGAACCATTAATAACTGATGTAGGTCCTCCTGATTGTCCTACTATTAATGTTTTCATTATCATTCCCCACTTTCCATAAGACGCCATTATATCATAAATTCACTCAAATAAAACCATTTTTTACATAAATTTCACATAAAAAAAGATATCATTTTGATATCTCTTCCATAAATTCATCTATTGTTATTACTTTATTAAACTGAATAGCCATTGAAATACATTTAATACTATCGCATATCCAAAACTTCTTTGACTTAAAATCCACAACAAAAGGATAGATATTATTTACATAATCTTCTTCAGGCCCATAATTCTTTAATCTGAAATATCTATTTATATAATCATAGAATTCTTTTCTTTTTTTGATGACCTTCTCATCAACAATATATTGCACTTTTTTCATAATATCACCTTAAGCACAATGTTGTATTCTAAAAATATTATATCATAAAAAAAGATATCACTATGATATCTTTTTATGTTTAACTGTAGCAGTCATTATAACTACGAATGATACCACTAATAATACAGCAACACCAACAATTATATCAGCAGTTCCTGGATTCTTAGCATTATTACCATTAGTCTCTCCATTTTCTTTTTCTTTATTATCAGAAGCAACTTCTTCTTTCATATCTTGTCCTACAGTAGAAGTTAATATCTCATATGGAGATTCTCCAATAGGATCTGTATAATTCAAGTCAGTTAATTTAATATTACCTAATACAGCAACATCTTGATCTTTCTCAGTCTTAATTTTAAATTCCATTAATTTAACATTTATTGCTTCATCAAATGGAGCATATTCATCATAACTTGATGTTGCACCATTTGGTCTAATTTGTTTAGGAGTTAATACATAATGATGTCCATCAATATCTAAATCTTCAACATCTTCTAATGCTTTTTCATCATAGATAATAAAATCATCTAAATTTAAATCATATTCTATTTTACTCATATTGAAATAAGTATCAGCAGTTACAGTACATGTGGCATAAGAATCCATTGTTATCTTATCTGGAGAACACTCTAAATAGAATTCTGGTCCTTCATATTCAAACGGAACAAGAACTAATACTCCAGTAGTACTCTCAATATACAAATCATCTATTAACCAGAACTCTGAAGCATCATTGCTTATTTCAAGATGCATATTTGTAATTCCTTGAGAAGTACAAATCTCATCTGAAGAAATATAAGATAAATCTTTATTACGATATTCTACCATAAGGCATCTTGCACTATTGCCACCAACTTCAATATAATCTTCAAATAAGAAACTAGTATTATTCTTAATAACACTCATATCATTTAACATATTAACATCATTTTCTTTAGCAAATGATACTAATCTGTCTCTGTTAACAAATAATACTCCTAACAATAAAGTTAATAATACGATTGATAATAATCTAACTTTTTTCATCTAACCACCTACTCTAGTTTAATTGTACTATTAAATTGTACTTTACTTCAATATTTTTTTTATACTATATACAACTTCTATGCAAATAAACATTAGTAGTACACCAAATGATCGATAAACAAAATAATTAAAATCAATAGAATGGCTTACTAAAACAAAACATCTAACTATTGGAATCATTGTTATTAATAACAAAGGATAATATTCTTTGTTATTAAATACTAAAGAATATAGTGATACTAAAAATAATGCTATTAAATAAATAAAACCATATTTAGTAAATGCAAATGGAATTATGTTATTTAAACATAACATAATACCTTTAGCACCTCCAAGATAGAATGGTAGTTTTTTACCACCTACTCTTATAGATGCTTTATTAAATATTTCTTTAATATAACTAGGTCCAAAATAAATCATATCTATTATCCATTTAGTACCAAATGTTAATAAATAAAACAATCCCCAAATAAAGACATATTTAATTACATTCTTTAATACTTTTTCTTTCTTATCTTTAATACATAAATATGTATAAATAAATAATGGTATTGTTAAAGCTAAAGTTTCACAAGTTAAGAAATCTAAAAAAGCAGTTAACATTCCATCTATAGCAAACATTACCCCAACATATTTACTATTCTTATCATATAGTTTTAAAGCTATTAAAGAAAATATAAAAGATAATAATATACAGAAGAAATACTGTACTGAAAATGCTGTAAAGAAAGCATTAATACCTATACTAGCTATTACAAAAGATAAACCAAGTATTATATCTTTTTTAAATAACTTATAAGACAAATATAAAAACAATATAGTTAATATTATTAATTGAATAATATATAACTTATTACTTAATGGTAAAAATACCATTGTTATTTTAGAATACACTACTTGACCTTGCCAATATCTACTATAGTTAACTGAATTACCAGATTCTTTTTCTAATACTTGATCCATTTTAAATAAATGTTCAACATCTTCTAAATAAGACATTCTAATACTAGAATCAATTATCTTCTTAGAGTCCATATTAAATGCCATAGCAACATTTCTTGAATCTCCTGACATTTCAAAAAACATATATTTTTTATCAGGTCTATTATTAGTATATTTATCTTCTAAAAACTTTATAGATTGAATAGCATTATCTCTAACTACTTTCCTAGGAATTGCTGAAGCAATTACTAAGGAAAGACACATTAGAAATAATACTATAAAATAAACAGATAAATATCTAAATAAAACAGAACTTTCAAACTTCAATTTATTAGTTAAATGAAATGCTTGAGACCCATCTCTAAAAGTTCTTAAATAAGACTTTCTATCTCTACCATCAGGAAATAACTTTGTAGGTACTTCTTTTATCTTTAACTTATTTAATTTAGCTTTAATAGTCATTTCTGTCGTCCAAGTAAACTCTTTAGATTCTATATTACATTTATTAATAGCATCTCTTCTAAATGCTCTAATACCACAATGAAAATCATGAGATTTAGTATGAAATAATAAATTAGCATATTCAGTTAAGAATACTACTCCTATCTTATGCGATAAACTCATCGCCCCTTTTTGTATTCCACCTTTATATCTATTACCAATAACTACATCATAACCTTTATCTAGTTCTTCTATAAACATTGGTATATCTGTTTCATCATAACTTAAATCACAATCAAGAGTAATAATATAATCAGCAGTACTATTTTTAATACCATTATTAATAGTAGCGCCATATCCTCTTTCTTTTTCAACCAAAACCTTAGCTTTCTTTGAAGCTATTTTATAAGAATTATCATTGCTGTTATTATCACATACAACAATAGAATAATCATATTTCTTATCTTTTTTAATGACCTTTTTTATTCTATCAATACACTCGCCAATAACTTTTTCTTCATTATAGCAAGGTAATAAAATATCTACTTTTTTCATAATAATCATTCCATTGATTTTATTATAGCATATACAATAATACTCATGTTTGTTATTATATATATTAAAGAGATGATTATATGAAAAAGAAAATAATTATTCCAATTCTTTTATTATTAATTATAATAGTATCTCTACTATTATTACCAAAACACCAAGAAAAAAAAGAAGAACTAAAAGAAGTTCCTAGATTAGATATCAATCTTAATGATTCTCTTACTTTAAAAACAATCAATAAAAATGATAAAAGTATTAAATATGAAAATAATGAATTAATATTCAATGATAAAAAATATAATGTTACTATTAAAGGACGTGGTCATGGTACATGGAAACCAGCTAAAAAAGCTTACCAAATATCCTTTGATAACAAAACATCTCTTTATAACTTTAATAGTAAAAAATATAACTTACTAGCAAACTATTACGATCCATCTCTCTTAAAAAATGATTTTACTTTTAGTATAGCTAAAAGAATGAATATTAAATATACTAATACAGGAGAATATATTGACTTATATGTTAATGATCAATATATAGGTAATTACTACTTAATACCAAAAATAAATATTAGTGAATCATCCGTTAATCTAAAAGATAATAATGCTATTATCATGGAATTAGATAATATTTATTATGAAGGTGAAACATATTTTATCTCTAAATACTTTGAAGACTATCTAACTATTAAAGATCGTTCAAGTAACACAAATAAAGGATTTACTTCTTTCCAAGAAAAATATAACTTAATGGAACAAAACATTCAAAATAAAAACTATCAATGGTTAAAAGAAAACATCGATATAGATTCTTTTATTAAGTATTATATAATTACTAACTTTTCTAAAAACCCTGATGGTTTTAGATCTAGTTTATATTTCTATATGGATGGTATCGATGACAAAATCCATATCGGAGCTGTATGGGATTTTGACATCGCTTATGATTACTTAGATAATGATCCACAAAATAATAGTATAATTCAATTTGAAGATAATGCTAAAACATCTATTCTATTTGATGAACTATTAAAAATAGATGAATTCAAAAAAGAATTAACCAACTACTGGAGTAATACTGCATGTAATATATATAAAGAAGAAATTAATAATCTTGATAATAAAATAGAATATCTAAAAGAATCAGGAGAAAAGAATAGTATGTTTTGGAATGGTAAACATTATAACCAATATACTGATTCTTTAAAAGACTGGTTAAACAAACGTTATAACTACTATAATGAATTATATACTTGTAAATAAAAAAGATATCATTTTGATATCTCTTTTTTTATGCCATACATTTCTAAAATAGTACTTTCTA
>JAFPMR010000038.1 GCA_017411235.1 Bacilli bacterium
AAAGCAAATGGGATTTTGATACACCTTGTCCAATTTTAATTAAGGAGAGTGATAACAAATGAAAATTGAAGAAGCAAAGTTAAAAGTTGATTTAGATAATCCAGTAGAAGTAACAATGTTAAGTTACATAGGTTATTTAGAGGGTGTTGTAAAAACACAAATAGAAAAGATTAATGAGCTAGAAACTAAATATAATGATATGAAAGAAATAAGTGAAGCACATAGACAACAAGTAGGTGGATTATATAGACAATTAGATGAAAGGTGATGTTTATGTTAGATGAAGCTATTACTTTAATACAAAAACAAATAGATACATATAAAATAATGGATAAAAACATTTGTAGTCATAGCAGAAGAAAAGCAGAAGAAAATAAAATAAAAGCAAGAATAAGAAAAGAAATACAGTTAAGAGATTATATAGTAAATATTTTAGAAGAACAGAAGAAGTGAGGTGTTTTATATTGGAGGAAACAAAAAAAGAATTAAATGCCTATTGGTATGATAAAAAGTTATTAAAAAGTAAAGAAGAAGAGCTGGAAGAATTAATAACAAAAGCAGAAAAAATAACAAAAGAATTAAGTGATATGCCAAAAGGCTCTCCAGAGATACAAGACAGAATAGCACAATATGTAGCACAAATAGTAGATTTAAAAAATGAGAAGTACGATCAAATAATAAAAATGTATAAAACAAAGAAAAAAATAGAAGATAAAATAGATTTATTAGAGCAACCATATAGAGATGTTTTATATTATAAATACATAAAAGGCTTAACTCTTACAGGAGTTGCAAATGAAATTGAATATGAATATGAATACACAAAAAAGTTACATGGAATAGCATTACTAAAATATAAAAACATCACACCAAAAGTTACTGAAAAACACCATCAAAATATGTTTTAATTACAATAGATAAAAAGAATTAGGGTGAGTGCATCTGATTGTTCGGGTGTAATAGACAAATTGTCGCTTATCCGTTGAGAGTTAGAGAAATCTAGCTCTATTTTTATTGTCATTAACAATACTAGATAAGTTAATATAGCAATGCTCATACATAGTATTGCCTCCTTTCGTAATTATTTTCATGAGTGCTATTCTAGTTAAGCACTCGAATAAATTGTATGTAGTGATATAAAAAAATTAATCAATGGGAGCATAAGGCTGAGAGACCAATCCTTTTGCAGAGGAGAAAATCTCAAGACTTCCAAGCGACTTGAAAAAAGAGGTTGAGCTGCAATATAGACCGTAGTCCAGAATGTGTAGCATAATTAACTACAAAAGCCCTTATATCATTACATAGAGTTTATTAGATTGTATGCAGTAATATAAGGATAGGGATAAAAAAAGAGAAGCGCCCATCTCAAATGTCCTATAGCCATATTATTGCATAGAGTTTATTATACAAAAGAGAGGTGCTATATATGAGAAGAAGAGGAAGCAAAATAGCAAAATATATTGAGAGAGATTATAAAATAAAAAAAGCATTTGAGGATAGAGAACAGAAAAGACAGGGGGAAAAACAATATGGAGAGGGGAAGACCAAAAGCATATACGGAAGTGGAGACAATGCAACAGAAAATAAATGAATATTTTGCAAATTGTGATGCCAATAAAGAACCATATACTATAACGGGGCTATGTATAGCTCTAGAAATATGTAGAGATACATTGTCAGAATACTTGAAGAGAGAGGAATTTTCCGACACTATAAAAAAGGCAAAATTAAAAGTAGAGAATTATTTAGAAAAACATTTGATAACAGATAGTAGCACAACAGGAATAATATTTAATTTAAAAAATAACTTTGGCTGGAGAGATAAACAAGAAAATGTCAATGTAGGTATGAGTTATGAAGATTATATAAAAAAGGTAGAAGATAATAGTGAATATTAATACCAAAATGTATATAGAGGAATATGTAAAAATACGAGACAAAAATAGCAAGATTATATCTTTAAAACTTAATGAACCTCAACTTAGATATTATAATGTAATCAAAAATTTAAAAGAACAAAATAAACCAGTAAGAATAATTATATTAAAAGCAAGACAAATGGGGTTTAGCACTGCAACAGAAGGTATTTTTTTCAAAGAAACAGTAACAAAAACAAACGTTAATACTGTTATTGTTGCACATACAGAAGAATCAACAAACAACTTATTTGAAATGAGCAAGTTGATGTATGACGAATTGCCTGAAGGAATGAAACCTGAAAAGAAAAAAAGCAATGCCAAAGAGTTGGTCTTTGATAATGAAAGTGGAACAGGATTAAAAAGTAGGATAAAAGTTTTTACAGCAGGTGGTAAAGGAATAGGTAGATCTAATACAATAAATAAATTACATATATCAGAATTAGCATTCTGGACAGGAGACAAAAAGAAAACATTTGTAGGTTTAATACAAGCAGTGCCAAACACACCAGACACAATAGTAGTTATAGAATCAACCGCAAATGGTTTTGAATATTTTAAAGAACTATGGGATGATGCAGTAGCAGGTAAAAATGATTTTATACCTTTGTTTATAGGTTGGAATGAACTACAAGAATATAAAATGCCATATACAGGCTTTAAGTTAACAAAAGAGGAAAAAGAAATGCAACAATTATATGGGCTAACATTAGAACAATTAACTTGGAGAAGATGGTGTATAGCAAACAATTGTGGTGGAGATGTAGAACAGTTTAAACAAGAATATCCTATAAATCCAGAAGAAGCTTTTATTAGCACTGGAACATGTTATTTTGACAAACAAAAAGTAATAAACAGAATACAAGAAATTAAAGATAAAGAGCCAATAAGTAAAGGCTCTTTTATTTATGACTATGATGGATTACATATAACAAATATACATTGGCAAGAAGATGAAAATGGACCGATAAAGATATTTAAATATCCAGAAAACAGAAAGCCATATGTGCTAGCTGGAGATACAGCAGGAGAAGGCTCTGATAATTTTACAGGACAAGTCCTTGATAATATTACTGGCAAGCAAGTAGCTGTATTAAAACAAGAATTTGATGAAATTACATATACAAGGCAAATGTTTTGTTTAGGAATGTTCTATAATACAGCTCTAATAGGGATAGAGGCAAACTATACTACATATCCAATAGTAGAATTGGAAAGATTAGAATATCCTAAACAGTTTGTAAGGGAAAAAGAAGACAGTTATACACATAAAACAGAAAAATCATATGGTTTTAAAACAACATCTATAACAAGACCGTTAATATTAGGAGAACTACAAACTATTGTAAAAGAAGATATTGAAACAATAGTAGATGAGGATACGTTAAAAGAAATGGTTGTGTTTGTTAAAAACGAAAAAGGAAGACCAGAGGCACAAATAGGATATCATGACGATTTAGTAATGTGTTTGGCAATAGCGCACTATATTAGAGGTCAACAAAGCATGGAGTTAGAAGCAGAAGAAGAAAAAAAGATAGAATTACCATTTGAATTACAAACAGACGAATCAGACGAAGAAATATGGTGGTAGGAGGATATATGGAGATATTAGCAGTAGTAATAGGATATTTATTAGGAATTGCACCATTTGTAGTGCCTAAAATAGTTGAATTAATACAACAATGCAAAACAAATAAAATGGAACTTAAAGAAGCAGAAGAGCAAAAAGAGATTTTTGATGAATACTTAAATGGAGCAAAGACATATGATACACCACAAGAGGGTAAGTTTAGTTTTAATCAAGAAGATATGTATAACGAATATATAACAGGACAAGAAACTATGAAAGGAGACTAAAAATGTCAAGAAGAGAAGAGTTAGCTGAGAAGTTTTGGGGAGATTGGGAAAATGGTTTAGCATACCAAAATAAACTTAATTTAAAAGAGACATGCGAAACATGTGTAGATTTTACAGAAGGCAGACAATGGGCTCAAGCAACAGAGAGAACAAAGAATATGCCTAGACCAGTAATAAATATAATTGAATATATAGTAAATGGTAAAAAAGCTAATATATTATCAAGTAAAATCTCAACAGTATATAAACCTTTAGTTTACGATCAGGAACAAGCAGCATTAGCAGCAGAAGGAGCAAGTGCATTTACAAACTTCTCAACACATATAAATAAAGAGATTAAGCAAGAAGATTTAGATAATCAAGCAATACTAGATGGATTAATTAAAGGTTCGTATATATTCCATTATTTTTGGGATAGAGAGAAGAAAACAGGAATGGCAAAATACGATGGAGGATTAAATGGACAAGTTATAGATTGTTTAAGTGTAGTATTTGCTAATCCTAAACAAAAAGACGAACAAAAACAAAAATGGATTATTATACAAAGTAGAGAGAATGTAGAAACATTAAAAGCAATAGCTAAGAAAAATGGTATTACAGCAGCAGAAATGGAACTAATTAGACCAGATGATGATTCAGAAAAGAACTACGATGTAGAAGAGCAAGAAGGCGAAGAATATGCAACAGTATTAACAAGATATTTCAGAAAAAATGGTGAAGTTTATTACACTAAGAGCACAAAGCACATGATTGTTCAGGAAGAAACACCATTAACACCAGACGCAGGTAAAGTAACAATAAAGGTAGATGAAGAGGGTAAGACAAACGAAGATAAAGAAGAAACAGAGCAAGACGCACCAGAAAGATTAGGATTTAAAATGACTCTTTATCCAATAGTTGTAGGTTCATATAAAGAAAGAGAAAAAAGCATATATGGTAGAGGTGAAGTAGAAGAACTTATACCAACACAAAAAGCAATAAACTTTAATTATGCAATGATGCAAATGGCAAGTCAAAATATGGGCTTCCCTAAGGTTGTTCAAAGACCAAGAGCATTACAAGGCAAACAAATAACAAATGCACCAGGAGAGGTATTGACAGATTATTCTCCAGGTTTTGATGGAATAAAATACTTAAATCCACCACAATTTAGTAGCACACCTTTAAATGTAGCAGATAAATTGATAGAAATTACAAGAACAGTAACAGGAGCAACAGAAGTTGCAAATGGAGAGGTTTTAGGAGCAAATATGAGTGGTAGTGCAATAGTAGCACTACAAACACAAGCCAAAGTTCCTATTGAAGATATGCAAAAAAGATTCTGGAGAGTTCATGAAAAAATAGCTAGGATATGGGAGCAATTCTTTAAGGCTTACTATAGATTTGATGTTCCATACATAGTAGAAACAGATAATGGGCAAGAATCAAGTGTATTTAATGGAAGTATGTATCAAAACATAGATTTTGAAACAACAATAGATGTGGGAGCAGGAAGTGCTTACTCAGAAAGCTTAAGTATAAACTTATTGGAAGCAGCACTACAAAGAGGAGATATAACATTTGATGATTATATTGACCTTTATCCAGAAACAGCAATGCCATTTAAAGCTAAGCTAAAGGAGATAAGAAAGAAAGTGCAATTACCTCCAGAAATAAGCCAAAAAATAGCACAAAATCCACAAATATTGCAATATGTTATGGATATAATACAACAAGCTGAAACACCAGCACCACAACCAAATATTGGTATAACTAACAATCCTATTATGTAGGGTTGTTTTTTTATATAATTCGCAGGAATAGCGCAAAAATCCAAAGAAGAAAGGAATACTTATGGAAGAAGAAGTAAACGAAAGCGCAAACAATCTTGAGGTCGCTGATCAAGAAGAGGTAGTTGAAAATACTACTAGTCCTGTAGAGGAATCGACAGAAACTACTGAACAATCTGATGTAGAGAAAGGAGAAAAAACTACAGAACAAACTGAAGAAGCTCAAGCAGAAACAAAAGCAGTTCAAAGCGATGAGGACAACTCAAAATTTAGACTTGCTAGAATTAAAGCTGAAAAAGAAGCTGAAAAGAAAATAGAGCAAGTTAGAAAGGAAGCCTATGAACAGGGATTAAAGCAAGGAAAAGTTGAAACTTATATTGGAAGGCAAAACCCTTATACAGGGGAAACAATAAAAGACAATTTTGATGTGCAAGAATACCTAGATATGTTCGACTTAGACTCAAAGGGTGAAGATCCTATAAGTGGTTACAGAGAACTACAGAAACAAAAACTAAGAGAGGAAGCAGAACAAAGAATAAAAGCAGATGAGGAAGCAAAACAAAAACAATGGTATCAAAATGATACAAAAGAGTTTTTAGAGAAGTATTCATCTGACAAATTACAAGAGCTTATGAAAGACAAAGATTTTGATTTATTTGCTAATGGCAAGATTGGAAAAGTTCCATTATCACAGATATATGAGGACTACCAAAAACTAATTGGTAAATATGAGAAAAAATCTGTAGAAACTGCTAAGCAAATTGTAGCAAACAATTCGACAACTCCAGGAGCATTGGAAGAGGGAGAACCACAAACAATAGACTGGAATAATATGTCGGATAAAGAATTTGAAAAATATTTAAGAAAAGCCAAAGATGGCGAACTAAAATAGTTACTCATAGCCAAGAGTAGCTATTTTTATTTATGAAAAGGAGTGATGAAAATGGCTACAAAAATGCAAACAATAACTAGTGTTGCTAGTCAAAACCAAATATCTCAAGAGGATAAAACATTTTATGAAAGAGCATTATTAAAAAGATTATTACCAGAACTACAATTCTATAAAGATGCTATGAAGAAAAAACTACCAAAAAATGAAGGTAGAACAATTAATTTTAGAAGATTTAATTCTTTAACAGCACCAGGTTCAAGTTTAACTGAAGGTGTAACACCAGATGGAAACGATTTAAGTGTAACAGCTATCACAGCAACAGTTGCACAAGAAGGAGACTGGGTATCAATTTCTGATTTAATTCAAATGACAGGTATTGATCCTATAATAACAGAAACATCTGAATTACTAGGAGAAGAAGCTGGAAAAGTAGTTGATACTAGAATCCAAACTGCAATTTCAAGTGGAACAAATGTATTCTACTGTGGTGGTTCTGCTACAAGAGCTGGAATCGAAAGTGCTTCAACAAAATATCTAACAGCAGGAGATATTAAGAAAATAGTAAGAAAATTAAAAAATGCAAATGCAAAAAGATTTTCTGATGGATATTATCACATGATAATAGATCCAGATATAGCATATGACTTAATGGGAGATACAGCATGGGTAGATGTAACAAAATATTGCCAACCAGAAAAAATGGAAAAAGGCGAGTTAGGAAAAATGCATGGAATGAAATTCTATGAAACAACTAACTTAAATATTGTAAAATCATCTTCAACTGTTGCAACTCAAGTTGATGTTCATATTGCTTATGCTTACGGAAAAGATGCATATGCATGTGTTGACTTAGAGGGTGGAGCTGGAAAACCATCAATTATAGTAAAACCAAATGGAAGTGCTGGAACAGCAGATCCATTAGACCAAAAAGCAAGTGTAGGCTGGAAAAACTGCTTTACTGCAGTTATTACTCAACCTACTGCATTAGTAAGAGTAGAAACTGGTGTAAGTGCGTAATATAAGGGAGCAAATATGCTCCCTTTAATTTTTTAAAGGAGGAATTATTATGGCAACAAAAAAAATCGAAGATAACATTGCAGAAACAGCAAAAGAGACAGCAAAGGAGAAAACATTTAAAATTCGTGTTCCTATTGATCCATTAAATCCAACAGATAAAGACATTATTGTAGGAATTAATGAAAAATATGCAAAAGTAGTAAGAGGCGAAGATACAGAAGTTTCTGAACCAGTATACGAAGTATTAAAAAATGCAGGGTTGGTATAAAAACCAACTCTTTTTATCACTTTAAGGGAAATAGCCAGTTCGACTCTGGCAAAAGTGAAAGGAGAAAAAAGAAATGACTTGGGGAGAAATACAAAAAATAGCATTAGAGAAAATGTTCGCAAAAGATGAACCAATAAGTGTAGATAATTTAGATAATTTAAGAAATGATGATGATTGTAAATGGTATTTAAGTGCAATGCCTTCTGTATGTAATGAAGCATTAGAAAGATTAAAGCCTTACTGTATGAATATGTTTCAATACAATGAGGAAACAAAAAAGTATGATAAGACAGTAATTGAACATGTAGATTCAGATACAGTAATAGATTATGAGATAGGTTTACCAGAAAGTGCATGTGTATTAATTCCTTTATATATTGCTAGTCAATTATATAAAGATGATGATATAGCACAGGCAACAGCATATAGAAATGAGTTTGAAGTTGGACTACAAGACTTAAATGTAGAAATAGAAAATCAAGATTTTATAAAAGAGGTATATTAATATGGCAAGTTTTAGTGTTCCTAGTTCACCAGCAACATATGAAACAAATTTAATAGGTTTTTTAGGTGTAGATTTTTCGTCATCTATAAGTGATATAGATAAGAGGAGAAGTCCTTCAGGACATGATTTTATTAATAATAACGGAACAATAGAAAAAAGAAATGGGTATGAAAGACTAGCCTATCTAGGACAGAATGCAAATATAAATGGAATATGGAATGTAGATACAGTATCAGGAGAGTTCTTTGTAGTGCATTGTGGAACAAAACTATATGAAATGGCAGCAGATTTTAGCAGTTATTCAGTAATTCTAAATGGTTTAAAAGATACAATATCACAAGGTATAATAATAAATTCTAAATTGCTTATTTTAGATGGTAAAAGAGCAATAGTTTACAATTTACTTGCTGCTTCTAATAGAGTATCATATTTAGATTCTATAGGATATATTCCTACAACACAAATATCAAGAGATCCAAATGGATTAGCAAGCACAGCATATGAAAAAGTAAATCTTGTATCAGATAGTAGAGTAAATCAGTTTTTGGGTAATGAAACAGATACAACATACCAGCTAGATGAAACAAATATAACAAGAGTAGATAAAGTAGAGGTTCTAAACAATAATGGACAATGGATAACAAAAACATATTCAACAGACTATACAGTAAATGAAAGTTTAGGACAAGTAATATTTAATACAGCACCAGGAGAATCACCAGTAAATGGAAGAGATAATGTAAGAGTCAAATATACCAAAGTTAATTCTGATAATAAATCCCAAGTAAATAAATGTTCAATAATGAGTGTATATGGATATGCAGGAGCAAATAATAGAGTATTTTTAGCAGGTAATCCAGATTATCAAAATATAGTAATATATTCACACTTAGAAGATATAACATATATACCAGTAGAAAATGTTATAAGAATAGGATTAGAAGTATGTCCAATAAAAGCATTAATAAGATTAAATGATGGAAAACTAGCAGCATTAAAAGAAGTTTCTGATACAGATAGCACGATATTTTATATAGGCTATGGAACATTTAATGGAGAAGAAGCTTTTCCATTGGAAGGGAGCACAAAGGGTGAAGGTTGTATAAACCAAAGAGCATATGCAACTTTAATTAATGAACCTTTGATTCTAACACATAATGGAGTATTCGCACTAAATACAGCACCTATAACAGATGAAAGGTATGTATATCATAGAAGTTATTACATAGATACAAAATTAAGAGCAGAAGCGAACCTAGAGAATGCAGTAGGTGTAGTAAATGAAGGTAAATACTATTTAGCTATAAATGATCATGTTTATGTAGCAGATAGCAGATTTAAAAGCAATAGTAGCAATTCAAAATATAGTAATTATCAATATGAATGGTATTATTGGACCAATTTACCAGTAAGAGTATGGTTCGTATGGAATAATGAGCTATATTTTGGAGATAAATACGGAAATATATGTAAATTTAGAGATAATAACGATGTAAATAGATTTAAAGATAATACGGACAATGTAGAGGCAGAGTGGAACTCAGCAATATTGGACTTAAATTCTGCATCAAAGAAGAAGAATATTAAGAGAGTAGCAATAGAAAGCAATCCAACAAATTCTAAATTAGAGGTAGGATATAGACTAAAAGGTGGAGATAAGCAGGTATTAAGTAAAGAATATATCGATTCTACATATCCAAAAACAACTATGATAAGAAAGAAAGCTAAAAAGCTATCTTTCTTTTCTTTGTATGTAGCAAATGACGAAGCAAGTAATATGAACTTTAATTCTATTTGTGTGGTTTATACGATAGGAAGTTATTATAAAGGAGATTAAGATGTCAGAGCCTAAATATGATGAAGATTTAGTAAATTTAGGATATTTAAAAAGAGTAATTTCTGATACAGAAGAAGGTATAAATATTGACTTTAAGAATGTTAGCAGACATTACGGAAGTCAACCTATTCCCCCATACTATGAAGGTGATACTTGGGTAGATGGTAATATAGTTTATACCTGTATCAATACAAGATTAGTTGGTTCATATACAGCTGCAGACTGGACAACAGAAAGTGGAGCATTACAAAAAGCAGAGAGTAAGAATAGAGTTTTTTTAACACAACCAAGTAATTATAAACCAGGAGACATGTGGATATTACAATCAGATAATGACCATAGAGCAGGCACAAAGGGAGAAATATTAATAAGCACAGCAGGAAGAGCAGTATATGATTCTGATGACTGGATTAATATGCTAGGTTATGGCACAATACGCAGTATAAATGAAGTTGCAGGAAATCTTAATAATGCAATTACAAGAATAGGTGTAGTAGAAGAAGCAATAGAAGATGGATTAATAATTACATTTTATCAAGCATCAGTTCCAGAAGGTGTGCATATTGGTGACTTATGGTATGTGACAGGAACAGTAACGGGATATACACAAGGAAAGATATATAGATACAATGGAAGCACATGGGATTTATTAAATGATCCAGCAATACAACAAGCATTTACAGAAGCAAACAACGCAAGATTAGTAGCAGATGGAAAAATACAAAGTTTTTATAGTGCATCAGAACCTACAACAGGAGACATTGGTGTAGGAGACTTATGGATTGATACAGACGATAATAATAAGCTATATAGATACAATGGAACAAATTGGGTAGCTTGTTATGATACAAGAATAGATGGCATGGTAGAAACAGTAGAAGAAACAACTGAAAGAGTAACATCTATTGAGACAGATCTAGGCGAAATAGATTTAACAGTATCAGAGACAACAACAAGAGTAACAACTTTAGAAGGTGCAGTTGACAACATAAAAGACACCACAGGCACAGCAGAAGGCTATAACATACATATAGAAGATAGTGCAGAAGAACCAATAATAGAAGCAAGGTTTGATGGAGAGACACAGCAAGGAGATAACCCAAGTCCAGATTATCCACAAGAGATAGAGAATGTAGTAGGGAATATAGGAATAAAAGTAACAGGTAAGAATTTTTTTAATGAAAATGATTGGTATAAATCATTGAACTCTATTGACACAACATCTATTTCAAAAGAATTAATTGATAATGAAGAATATTTTAAATTCAAAGCCACAAATTCAAACATAAGAAATTATAAATATATGGAAGGAATGTTTAAAGAAAACACACAATATACAATTAGCTTTTTGTCAAGAAAGAATAATGCAGGTGAAGCAGTATCAACTGGATTTCAATTTGTTTATACAGATGATACAATCGATACAATATATATAACTGATACAACTGAAACATTAAAAATATTGTCTAGTAATGGGAATAAGACAATATCTTATATAAAGTTGAGTTATGCAAATGGATTTTTTGCTTTGGTAAGAAAAATTCAACTAGAAGAAGGTACAGCAACAGAATATGAACCATACAAAGAACAAATAGTATATTTCCCATTAGCAGAAGGACAAAAGCTAATGCAAGGAAGTTATCTTGCAGATGATGGAATACATAATGTAAGAGGACAAGTTATCTTAGATGGAAGTAATGATGAAGATTGGACAGTATATGCAGGAAGTGATGCTTTTTCTTATACATACGTTGTAAGAATTTTAGGTAGTGCTGTTGGTTTCCAAAAGTCATTATGCTCACATTTTAAGAATGTAAATTATACATGGGTAAATACTATTGGCAAAGTAGGACAATATTGTGACCACCCTTCAGGTGTTAATAAATATTTTAATACAGACAAATCCACATTAGCATTATGGAAAGCATGGCTACAATCTAATCCAATAACAGTAGAGTATGAATTACCAGAAGAAGAAATAATCCCATATACAACAGACCAACAAGCAGCTTGGGAACAAATAGAACAATTACATACATATAAGAACATAACAAATATATATTCAGATGCTTATGCACATATAGAATATGTAAAAGATAATGGACTAGATATATATGAAACAAAATCAAGTGCAAAACTAACTAAAGATGATGTTGCACAATTAAAAATAGAAAATGGAAAAATATCTAGTGAAGTATCAAGCACACAATCTCAATTAAATAACTATTATACAAAAAATGAAGCAGATAATAATACAAATAGCACAAAGGCAGAATTAGAAAATATTATTCAACAAAATAAAACACAGATAGAACAAACAACACAGGAGATTGCATTAAGAGTAAATTCTATTGAAACAAATGGTGTTGATAAAATAGAAACATCTATGGGATATACTTTCAATAATGAAGGTTTGAACATTGACAAAGAAGGGGCAGCAACTGCTTCTACAATAGATAATGAGGCATTTAAGGTAAAGAATAAATCTGCTAATGAAAATGTATTCTTTGCAGGATATGTAAGCGACCAAAGTAGTGCATATCGTGGGCAAACAATAGTAGAAAGCACGAACTTAGTTGTAAAAAATTATTTGAATATAGAAGGTGCATCAAGATTTCAACCATATGTAAATCCAGTTTTGGGTGGACATGGAACTGGTGCGTTTGATATAGGATAGGAGGGGAAATATGGCAACAAGTGGATATGTAGAAACAAATAGTTATAATGGTGCTTATTTAAGGCTAGATTGGACAAGAACAAGTTATGATAGCACTTTAGGAGTAAACTATACACATTGGGTCTTAAAAGGTGTTAAATCAACATCAGGTTATTATTACGCAAGAAAATTTAAAGTAACATCATACAACTTTGTAACAGGAAATACAACTGAATTATATTCTAGCAGCTCAGATATACAATTATATAATGGAACTGTTATTGCAGAAGGAGATGAATATTTTACAACTAACTCTGACGGAACTTGTAGAATACAGTTTAATATAGAAGGTGCTATTTATTCTTATGAAGTAAATTGCACAGGTTATGATGCTTGGGATTTAGATACAATACCTAGAAAATCTAGTATGACAGTATCAGCTGGAACAATAGGTGGAACAAATCCTACATTTACAATAAAAAGAAAAAGTAATAATTTTACAGATAGTATTTATTATATAAACCCTGCAAATAGTCAAGAAGTTTTAATAGTAAATAAAACATCTGCAACAACTTATAATAGTTGGGCGGCTCCTACATCTTTATATGCTTCTTTCCCAAATGACCCTAGTATAACTTTAACATATAAGATTTATACATATAATGGCTCTACTCTAGTAGGCTCAGATACTGCAACAGGAACAATTAATGCTAATGTAAGTGCTTCCAGACCAACAGTATCAGTAACAGCAACGCCAACAAATTATTCTAGTTTAACAGGAAACCCAACAACAATAATTGGTGGTGTATCAAATGTTACAATATTAGCAACTGCAACAGCTAAAAATAGTGCCACGATTAAAAGTATTGTTACAAATGGAACAACAATAGCAACAAATGCAACATCAGGAAGCAAAACAATAAATAAAGTAACAACAGGAACATTTAAAACAACAGTAACAGATAGTAGAGGTTTTACAAATAGTCCATTAGATACAAAAACTTTTGAATTTGTAAATTATGTGCCTGTTTCTGTTTCAGCAAATACTTATAGAATTAATGCAACATCTTCTACCGTAAAAGCGGTTGTTACAGGTAATTTCTTTAATGCAAAATTTGGAACAAATGGTGTAACTAATACTTTAACATTAACATGGCAATATAAATTAAAATCTGCTTCATCTTATACAACAGGAGGAACATTAACTGCCACAAAGTCTGGAACAACATATACAACAAATGAAGTAACTTTAGGAACAAATTTTAGTTATGAAAATGATTATGACTTCTTGTTTACAGCAGTTGACAAAGTAAATACATCAGGGGTAACAGCTCTAGCTCCAGTAAAAAAAGGAACACCTATATTTGATTATGGAGTGGATAGTAATGGAAACAATTATCTAAATGTAAATGGAGGTATTTATCAATTTAATATACCAATAATAGAAAGAGGCACGAATTATATTAAGTTTTATGATGGAACTGCAATATGGAGAAAAACAGTAATTATTACAACTGCCATACAAACTGCTTATGGTAATTGGTATGAAAGTTCTTCTCAGTCGTTTGGAAATTTTGACACAGGATTATTTATAGAAAGACCATATGTTTTTATTCAAGCAAGAGGAATTGCTTGTTGGGTAGAAAGCTTAAATTCTACAACTAAAGATTATGTTGGACAAGCATTTTTATCAAGACCAGATGCGGTAACTTCAAGAGATTTTACCTTTGATATTTTAGCAATAGGAAAATGGAAGTAGGGAGGTGTGAAAAGGTGCAATTATTAGATTTTATAAAGAATTACTGGGTTCAAATATTATTTATATTTGGAGTTTTAGCAGCAGTATATAGATTTGAAAAAGCAATGATAGAAGCAACAAAATGTAGTTTAAGAAATGACATTTTAGAAATATACGATAGATGTAAAGAGGAAAAGAAAATAACAAAGTGGCAATTAGATAGTATTAATTTTAGTTATATTCAATATAAGTCATTAAAAGGAAATTCATTTATAGATACCTTAGTAAAAAAGGTGCAAGAATTTGAGATTATAGATTAAAAGAAAGGAGTGAAAAGTATGAAAGATATTTTTGTAAGAGCAATAAAAACATTTATTCAAGGATTCTTAGGAGCATTAGCAGTAACATTGCAAAGTGCAGATTTGTCAAATGGAGCAGTTGTTAAATCACTACTAATAGGAGCAGTAGCAGGTGGAATAAGTGCTGTTATGAATTTAGTAATTACATATTTAGATAACTGTAAGGAGGAAAAATAATGAATATTATAGAGAAAACTTATACATTAAATGGAACTTTAACTAAAAGAACAAAAACAGATACAATATATTTACATCATGCAGTATATAATGGACCAGTAGAAGATATAGACAGAATGCATAAAAACAATGGTTGGACATGCATAGGTTATCATTTCTATGTAAGAAAAGATGGATCTATATATAGAGGCAGAAGAGAGGATTCTATAGGAGCTCATGCATATGGATACAATTCAACTTCTATAGGAATTTGTGCTGAAGGAAATTTTGAAACAGATATTATGGGAGAGGCACAAAAACAAGCTATTATAGAACTTGTAAATTATCTAAAATATAAATATGGAATTACAAAAGTATTAAGACATAAAGATGTAAATAAAACAGCTTGTCCAGGAAGAAATTATCCTTACGAAGAAATTATTAATGGTAAATCTAAAGAAAATAATATTGTAAAGGAGGAATTTGAAGTGGCAAAAGTATATAAAAATGGTAGCACACCAGAACCAGTATATGCAGATACAAGTTTAACGAAGAAAACAGGAAGTTTGAATAAATGGGAACAATGTGAATGTTTAGCAATAGTAAACGGAAGATATTTAGTAAAATATAAAGTAGATGGCTCAGATGAAAATGGAAAACCACCAATTTATAAATGTGGATTCGTAGGATACTCAGGAGGAGTAAAATAGGGGAAAATTCACCAAAATTAAGGTATAAAAGTATATTAATTAATTTTAAAAACGGCTTAAAATCGATTCTCGAAGGTCGATTTTTGGCGAATTTTCAATAAATTCAGGCACTTTGATAAGGTGTCTATTTTTTTATATTAGGAGGAAAAAATGAGTAATTATACTATACAAAGAGGAGATACTTTAAGTGGTATAGCAAAAAAATATGGAACAACTTGGCAAGAATTGTATGCAGCTAATAAAGATGCAATAGGAAGTAATCCAAATTTAATTTATGCAGGAACAAATTTAACAATACCAGGACAACAGGCACAACAAGCAGCACCAGTTCAAGCAACACCACAACCAGTTGCGCAACCAGCTGCTCCTGTAAAAACAACACAGCAATTAGCTACAGAATATGCTAATACACAAACAGCAAATAGTGCAAATGACACACAAGCATTATTAGCACAATACGAAAAAATAGCAGAGCAACAAAGAAATGCATTACAACAGAGTAAAGATTTAGCAGCACAGCAAATAAATGCACAAAGAGATGATGTAATGAATGCATACAACGATAATGCAAGACAAGCATATATAAATAAAATGCTTGGTCAAAAAAGTGTAGAGCAACAATTATCTCAAGCAAGATTAAATACAAGTGGATTAGTTGGAAGTGCATATGCAAATGTAGAAAATGCATATGGAAACAACTTAGCAAATCTACAAAGATCAAGAGATGATTCTATAAATAATATAAACAAACAATTAAATGAATCAAATATGCAATATGCTATCCAGGAAAGTAAGCTATTAGGTGATATAGAGAATGCTAAATTAGAACTACAAAAATATGGAAATGAATTAGCATATAAGAAATATCAAGATGCATTATCTAATTACATGAATTTTGCAAATTATGATTATACAAAAGCAATAGACGAAAGAGACTTTAACTACCAGAAGGAAAGAGACGCAATAAAAGACAGTCAATGGCAAAAGGAATATGAATTATCCAGGCAGAGCCTAGCCAAGTCAAAAAGCTCTGGAGGAAGCTCAAGTAGAAGTTCTAGTAAAAGCTCAGGAAATACACTTACATTAGGTGATGATAATGCAAGAACTACATTAAGTTCTGCAGGACAAAAAATATATGAAAATCTAGGAAAAGCAGCTAGTGTATCATATACAAAGCTAACAAAAGATAGTGTAGCAGATAGAATAAGTAAAGCTTATGAAAATGGAACTATTGATGATATTGATGCAGATATATTATTTAAGAAATTTGGAATTGATAAAAGCTAATAGGAGGTAATTATGACCTGGGAAGAATATAAAGCAATGAAAAATAAGGATGCTACTGCAACTATAGAAAAAAACGAAGTAAGAACAAGTAAAAATAGCATTGATGGTATGTCGTGGCAAGAATATAAGCAAAAAAGAGAAGAGCAAAGAAGAATAGAGGAAGAACAAAGAAAAAGAGAAGAAGAACAACGAAAAATAGAAGCTCAAAAACAAGAACAAAAAAGACAAGAAATAATAAATAAACAAACCTCACAAACAGCAAATAATATAGTAAATGACATAAATAGTGGAAAAGATTTAACAGAACTACAAAAAGCATATGGTAATTTATCTATGACAGAACAAGCAGCATTAGCAAAAAAAGCTCAAGAAACAGCAAATAGCACAACAGGAAAGTTAGGGTTAGTAGGAAATAATAAAGAAGTAATACCAATAACTAATTTAGACAAAAGCACACTAAAAACACAATCTGATTTAGATAAGGAGAACTTAAAAAAGAATATTAATAGTGTATTGTGGAATTTAGATTTAGGAATTGAAAATGCAATATTACAAGCTCCAAAAATGATGAGTGTTGCTTTAGATAGATCTGCTAGAGATAGAGATAAAATGTATTATGATGCAGCAATGAAAATTAATCCTGAAATGGCTAATGCATCAGCAAATTTTTTAGGTAATTCTAATTTTGAAGAAAGTAATTTAACAAAGTTTTTACAAAAAGGAATTAATAGAAATAATGAAAAAATCCAACAAAATACTGAAAACACAACAAATAATGTTGCAAGAAAAATTTCTCAATTAACAGGAGGAGCAGGAACAACTATTGTAGGGGGAGCAATCTCTACTTTTAATCCAATGTTAGGTAAAGCTTTTTTTACTGTATCTGGAGCAGGAGGATATTATGATGAAGCGCTAGAAAGAGGAATGAATAGAGATCAAGCTCAAACATATGCTGGAATTATGGGATATTTAGATGGCGAATTAGAATCTTTAATAGCAGCAGAAAGAATAGCAGGAACTAAAGAAATTTTAGAGGGAACAGGGTTAAAAAATGCAGTTAAAAGTTTAGGATTAGAAATTGGAGAAAACTTTTTACAAGAAGCAGTAATGCCAGGAATAGGGGAAGTAACAGCTTTAGCAACAGGAGGCAAAGATAGTTTAAAATATGATTTTTCTACTTCTGAAGGGTGGAAAGATTTATTAAAAGATTCATGGCAAGATGGTGTTGATGGTGCATTATCTGCAATTATGATAGGTGGAGTCAACAGGGGTTCTGCTAAATGCTTACAAGTTGTAAATAATATTAATAATGGAATAAAACCAAATGCAAAACAAATAAAAGAAGCAGTAAAAGAAGCAGAAACATTAGGAGTCAATACTCAAGAGGAATTAAAAAACTCAATAATATATCAAGCAGAGAAAAATGTGCAAAATAATACAATTCAACAAAATGCAGTAACGCAAGAAACATTGCCAACAGCAAGGCAAGTTCAACAGCTTCCAAAGGCAACAGAAGTTGCACCAAGAGCAGGACAGGCAATAGAAAATACTGAAGTAGCACCAGCAGCAACACAAGAGAATACATATTCTAATAAACTAAAGCAACTTGCAACAGAAGAAATAAATAAAAGCAACATATCTTCTCAAGACAAAACTGAAATGCTAAATGTTCTAAAAGGATTAGATACAGTAACAGACGCAGATATAGAAGCTATAAGAAATACAATTCAAGGAATAAGAGAATCTCAACAACTTGAGACTAAGGGAGACTATAAGAGCGATCAAACAAGACGACAAAAATATATGCAATATAAAAATGACACTAGCACATATGATTCAACAGCAATAGACGAAGTTCTAGATACAATACCACAAAACAGAAATGGCAGAAGAACTGTAAAACAATGGTTACAAGCAGCAGATGAAATAGGCAAAAGAGTTGCTAATTTAAGTAATGAAGAGATAGAAAAAATTGCATATAAGAGCTGGTTCGATATACAACCAAGTAAAAGCATAACACAATATGATAATGTCGCACACAAACCAGTAAACTTCCAGAAATTTACTTCTGATGAATGGGTAAACACTATAAATAAAGCAGTAAACGAGGCAAGAAATAGTCAAGTGCAAACAACACAGGAGAGTATAGCACAGACAAATAATATAGATAAACAAAAACAATTAGATATTATACAAAAAAGTAATCCAATGACAGATGATTATCATACAGGAATAAGAAACATAAACGACATAAAAACATTTGCCGAAGCAATGAATGATGAAGAAAGTTTTTTATATGGAGACTTCTCAAAAGAAGATGCAGAAAAAGCATTAAAAGAAGGTAAGGTTACAGTATATTCAAGTAAGCCTATTGAACAAGGAAGTTTTGTTTCTACTTCTCAAAATATGGCAAAAGATTATGCAGGAAATGGTAAAGTATATTCACAAGAAGTAGACTTAAATGATGTTGCTTGGATTAATGGAGATGAAGGACAATTTGCAAAAATTACAGAAACATTAGATCTTGGAGAAAAAAACAATAAAATTAATGAAAAGGTAGTAGAATATATCAATAATAATAAAAACAATTTTACTACAGATATAAATATTGATACAAAAATATTAAATACTCCAGATAATTTAATAAGTAATTATAAAAATGCAAAAGAGTTTGTATTGTATGATAGAGCTAAAAAACTTTTTTCTAACATACATAAAAGAGTTTTTAAAAACAATAATCAGAATATCTATGTAACAAATACAGATATAAAAGAAAGCATAAATAATACTATAAAAGAAGAACCACAAAGAAATAAAATGAAAGAAAATATATCTGTGTTCTCAAAATTAGATCAAATAATAGAAAATGGCGAATTGATTAGTTCTGAAGAAATTGATAATAAAGGAAGAAGTGAATATAGCGATTATGAATATTATGTATCAAAAGTTAATATTGATGGACAACCATACATTGTAGAATTTGATACAAGATTACAAGAAGGTTCATCTGGTAAACCAGAAAGACATTTTAGGCTAGAAAGAGTATATAACATAAACGAGGTAGATTCAGTGACTGGTACCGATAAATCGATGAACCAATTTGTTCGAGAATCTACCTCTACTCATAGTATACCACTTTCTACCGAAAATGTCAATACTACTAATAAGTATTCTCAAAATACAGAAAATGATACACAAAATTCAGCTCCAACAGCAGATAATGTACTTGCTACTAGCGAGTTTACGAAAGAACAAGAAGCAAAAGGCAAGTTCAGGAAACATTATGATTCAATCATCAAAAGTCAAAACACTACGGCAGAAGCAAAAGCGATTTCTAAAGAATTGATGGGTTCTGATACTTATATACCAGAGACAAACAACGAACAATTAAGAATAGCAGATGAAAGAATAAGAACAGCAGGAGTAGAAAGTGAATTAAATTCTTTGATGTCTAGAGCTATGACAGGAGGAAATATTAAATCAGTAGATATAGCTGTGGGAGAAAGATTGATTCAATATTATTCTAAAACAGGGAACAAGGCAAAACTACAAGAAGCAATACAGGCAACTGCTATGGCAGGAACAAGCGCAGGACAAACAGTACAAGCAATGTCTCTGCTAAATCATCAAACACCAGAAGGACAAGCAATTTGGTTGCAAAGGTCTGTAGACAAAATGAACAATCAGTTAAGAAAAACTAGAGGAGAAAATGCAGAACAATTTAAATTAACCCCAGAAATGACAGAAAAAATCATTAATTCACAAAATACTGAAGAGTTGTATAAAAATCTTGACGAAGTATATAAAGAATTAGGACAGCAAGTAACAAAATCAACAATACAAAAAGTTGATGCATGGAGATATTTTTCAATGTTAGCGAATCCAAAAACACACATAAGAAATATTGTGGGTAATGTTGTTATGGGAAAAGTACAAGGAGCAAAAAATAAAGTTGCTGGAGCAATAGAAGGAGTTGCAAGTAAGATTAATCCAGAAATAGAAAGAACACATACAATAGTTCCTGCAAGTAAAGAAGTAAAAACATTTGCTAAAAATGATATTTCAAATGTAGCGGATAGACTAGAGCTAAATGAAAATAAATATAATCCTAAAACAAGATTAGAAAATAGCATGAGAACATTCAAAAGTGATGCTATGGAGAATACGATAGGTAGTTTATTTGAAATAAACAACAAGGCATTAGAAGTAGAAGACGGATGGGGATTAAAAGCAGGATATGTAAAGGCTTTGTCAGAATACATGACAGCAAACAAATTAGATCCTAATACTATTACGGATGCACAACTGGCAAAGGCAAGAAATTATGCAATAGAACAAGCAAAAGAAGCAACATTCCATCAAGCAAGTGCCTTAGCAACAGCATTAAATCAATTCTCTAATAAAAATAAAGCAACAAAATTTTTAACAGATGCAACAATTCCATTTAAGAAAACACCTATTAATGTAGCAAAAGCAGGTATAGAATATAGCCCTGTAGGATTAGCTAAAAGTGCTATATATGATACTGTACAATTAAGAAAAGGCAATATAACAGTAAATCAATACATAGACAATATTTCAAAAGGATTGACAGGAACAGGAATAGCCTTACTTGGATATGCTTTATCAAATGCAGGTATTTTAAAAGCTGATGGAGATGATGACGACAAAGAAAGCTTTGACAAAGAAAGAGGAAAACAAAAATATTCAGTACAGATAGGTAATAATACATATTCTTTAGATTGGTTAGCACCAGCAGGAATACCTTTGTTTGTAGGAGCAAAAACTCAAGAACTTATGCAACAAAGTAAAGAAAAGAAAAGTTCTTCAAGCGATGATGAAAGTGCATATAATAAAGCTATTGAAACAGCAACAAGTATATTAGATGCGTTTACAAATGCAGTAGATCCAATGACAGAAATGTCTATGTTAAGTGGATTAAGCTCTACATTGAAAAGTTATGATAATAACCTTTTTGCAGGAATGGCTGTTAATATGGGTAAATCATATGTAAATCAATTTGTACCAACAGCATTAGGACAAGTTGCTAAAACAACAGACAGATACGAAAGGGACACAACTTCGACCAAAACAGGAACATTACCAAAAGCTATAGATTCAACTAAAAATCAAATAATGGCAAAAATACCTGGGTTAAGACAACAATTACCAACTAAAACAAATATATGGGGGGAGGACTTAAAGCAAAATCAAAATGTAATAGTAAGAGGTTTTGAAAATGCAGTATTCCCTTGGAATAGAAAAGACATAAGAACAAATAATGTAGATAAGGAACTTCTTGATTTGTATGAAAGTACTGGAGAAAAATCAGTACTACCAGATAGTATAAATAAAAATTTCACAATAGATAAACAAAAATATGTTATGACATCGGCAGAATATTCTAGGTATAAACAATTATATGGAGATACATCATATAAATTATTAAATAGTATGATAAAATCAAATTCATATAAAAACTTAGATGATAGTCAAAAACAAAAAGCAATAGATTCAGTTTATGATTATGCAAAAGAACAAATAAAAATTGATTATGCTAAACAAAATAAATTAAACTATGAACCAAGCACATTAACAACGACTGTAGATGCAATTCAAAAAACAGGAGGAAATGCAAGTAATTATTTTGAATTTGTTGCAATAGAACAGGGAATAAGTAAGGACTCTGATAAAATAAACACATTATCAAATATGAATTATCCTTTAAATACCAAAAAGGCTATATATGAAAATTCATTAGGTAAAAATGATAATACATATTATGTTGTTAAAAATTCGAATATCAATATAAATGAATACTTAAAGTATAAAGCACAAGATTTTTCGTCAGATAAAATAGATGATGGAACAGTAAAAGGAAAAACAGTTTCAGGAAGTGCAAAGAGTAAACGATTAAATTATATTGAAAATATGAATATAACTTACACTCAAAAATTATTATTAAGTGGAATGGAATACACTTTATCAGACAATGAACAGGCTCAAATAGCAAATTATATTAATAGCCTTAATAAGACGAAGAGTGAAAAATTAGATATGTTAAGTAAATTTAAAGGATTTACAATATATAAAGATGGTAGAATTTCATATTAAAAAAGGCATCTAAATTGATGCCTTTAATCTCCTATAATATGTATTGTTTTTTGCTGCCTTTCGTTTTCAGGTATTATCTTTTCATATATTTCCGAAACTTGCTCTTCTAGATCATCAAGATGACCTTCCATATTTGCAAGAGTATCTTCAATATCACTAAATTTAGAGTTCTCCAATTCATTTATTTCATTATCCTTAGAATTAATTTCTTCTTCGAGATCTGTTATATAATATTCATCTGGGATAAAATAATCTTTAATAAATGTAAAGAGAATTATTGTAGTTAATACAGAAGTTAAAATTGCTGTTAT
>JAFPMR010000039.1 GCA_017411235.1 Bacilli bacterium
AAAGCTGTTATTGATGTAATGGATACTAAGATTGGTGTAGCTATCAAGAAAGTAAATAAGCATAAGACAGTTAAAGTAAATGGTCAGAGTGTTCCTACTACAGAAACATTCTTTACTAATGAGATTTACTGTTGGCTTACTGCTGATGGTTTTACAGCTAGTGAAAAAGCTACAGGTGGAGAACCTAATACAGCTAAAAGATTTAAAGAAAAACATACAGGTGAAATCTTTGAAGAAAAGCTTAAAGTAACACCTATTGCACCACCAACTGCAGCAACAGCAGCAGTAGCTAAGAAACCTGCTGATGATTTATTTGCTGATGATGATGAATCAGACTTATAAATTATCAATCCCATATTGGGTTATCCTCCCTCGTAAAAGAGTGGAGGATAAACGTGTGATACTGAATTTTAATCAGTATCACATTTGGGTTCCAGCACAAAGGAATGCTTATAAACAATTATATACAGAACAATTACAACCGTTCTTATCTCAATTACCTCAATTACAACACATAAATAATATTACCTATAAAATTTATTATGAACGTAATGGTTCTAAACCAGATACAAGAAACATAACTAATTTAATAGATAAGTTTTTTTGTGATGCATTAGTACATTACAATATAATACCTGATGATAATCATAATATTGTAACGAGTACTACTGATATTTGGGGTGGAGTAGATAAGAATAATCCAAGAATAGATGTAACAATAGAAGGATATTAACAATGAAAATTACATTATCAAAAGAAGAAGTATTTGAAATTATTAACGAATACACAAAGGCTAAGATGAATATTACTTCAGGTGTTAAAGGAGACTCATTAGATAATTTGTCTATTGATGTACCATTAACTACTATGGCTAAACCTGTAGAAGTAGATTTAGTAAAAGAAGAACCAAAAGAAGAAAATAAAGAGAAAGAAGAAGAAGTATCTGAGGATAAACCTGCAGATACTTCAAACATTAACTCTGTAAATGATATATTTGGTTAATTAAATACAGCTTATTTGTATTGAGAGGATATATTAATATCCTCTCTTTTTTATTACTCTTCCAAATTAGCAAAATCTATTAATTTATTAATAGTGTACTTGCAAGGGAAAGCTAAGTTTAAAGCTGCAGCTACCCATTCAACTGATGACATAGAATGCTCATGCATTAGATGTCTATATCCCATATCACCAATCATACTACCCCGCATATATCGAGTCTTTTCAAAGAATTTCTCTACATGATAAGGCTTAACTGTAGGCATATTAATTTTATATAAATCTACATCAGTATAAGCTTCTGTATATTCCATTACACCAGCATCTTCTCTACAAGCATAATAAGTAATTTCTGTAGGTATAGGTGTATTCTCAGGAACTACCCATAAACCAACATGAGTATAATCACTATTTAATATCCTAGATAATAATACTTCTATAGGTCTAGGACTTGCATGTATAGGATAACTCTTAGGTAATGCATTTAATATATGCTCAGGTTTAGCCAATGGAGGTATAAATGTACCTTTTAATGGTGGAGGTAATCTACCTACTAAATGTCTTAATCTAGGATCTATAGGTGGAGATGGAAACTCTTTAGATGTTAAATTAGTTTTAATTATTCTAATTAATTTATCAAATATAGATGTTGCACCTTTATAGCATACTAAATAAATACTTTTATTTATTACACCTGTAGGTTCTTCTG
>JAFPMR010000040.1 GCA_017411235.1 Bacilli bacterium
TGCCAAACATCATTATCATACCATAATTTTATTATAGAACCATCTATTTTTTCTTGAACTTTAGCAGTTTTCCAATTTATTTTATCTGCATAAGATTCTCCATAATTACCAAATTTATTAAAAGGATAACATACAATAGTATTAAGATTTTTAATAATACAACCTCTAGCTTCTCTAACTAATGGATTAGAAAAATCAGCATCTATATCATACTTAAATAATGTATATTCTCCCTCAGTTTTAATATTTATATGTAATTTTTTAAAATCTTCTTGCCAAGTATTAGAATGATGTTTTATATAATTGATTATTTTCATTATTTTTAACCATCCTTATCTATTATATCATCTAATGAAGTATGTTTATAAACATCTTCTTTTCCCTCAAATAATTGTCCAAAAATAGCTACAAGCACATTACATACAATGGAATTTCCTGCTTGTTTATAAAGTTGTGTATTACTATTTACTTGTTCTGCTTTCTTAAAATCTTCATCTTTAAAATCCATTAATCTCCAACATTCTTTTGGAGTTAATTTTCGTATTGCATAATCATTAATATCATTTGCCATAATCTTATACATCCTTTTTCTTTTTTATTATAATCATTGGTTGTACATTTCCCCCACGCATTGTAGTTAGTGTAGGAGCTATCCCTTTTTTATCAAATACACAATTAGATTGGTGTCCTTTACCAAAATTTCCTAAAAATATAATTTTTTTCTTGTTCTCTTTCATTTTAAGTTTTTCCTTTTAAATACAATAGCACCTAAACAATAACCGTGTGTACCTGCTGTAATTGTAGGAGCTACACCTTTAGTAGAAAATACATTTCCAGATTGAGATTTTTGATTTTTATGTAGGTTTCCTATCAATATAATTTGTTTGTTTTGGTTGTTCATTTGGTACTCCCATTAATATTTTAGGTGGGTGTGTAGTAGTAATTGTAGGAGATATACCTTTTTGACTATATATATCTCCAGATTGACTACCATTATCCCAATTACCTAAAAAAATAAGTTCTTTATTTTTCATTTTTTGATTTTATCCTTTTTCTTAACAATGATTTTTATAGGTCCGTGACTAGCACTTGCTTTTAATGTAGGAGCAATACCCTTTTTATCAAATACTGCTCCATCAAAACTTTGTCCATAGCCATAAATATTACCTAAAAATCTAACCTTTTTCATAAAATATTCTCCTAAACATTATTGAGTTTATTATCATCTTTTAACTTTTGTAGAAAATTAGTTACTTTCTTTGATTTTAAATAATATTTTTCTTCAATTTCACTTTCATCTTGTAAATAATCTTCCATAACATAATTTAGATTTATTGGTTCTGGAAAAACATAATTAGCATTACCTAATATAGATACCATATATGCTCTTGTTCTACTTTGAGCCACACCATAATTTTTTGCATTTAAATCTTGTAAAAAATTAGTATATCCTTTATTAGTAAGATATTCTCTCCAGTTTTCAAAATCATCAATATTTTTATCGTCGTGAACTTGAATTACATTTTCCATTAATAATATTTGTGGAAGTTCTTTACATTCATTTAATAATCTTTCTACTTCCCATAATAAACCTGACCTTGTTCCACTACCTTTAGACATTCCCTTTTGCTTACCAGCCAAGGATAAATCTTGGCAAGGGAAGGAGTATGTCATTATATAAGTATATTTATCTGTATCTACAATTCCTAAATCTTCTCCTGATAATTTAGTTATATCTGTAGGTTTAAAATCTGTTCCGTGAATTGCATTATAAGACATAACTGGATATTTATTATATTCTACACAGCGATAGTGTTCAAAATCTACTCCAAGTCTTTTTAATGCCATAGCTTGACTTCCTATACCAGCAAATAATTCAATAAGTCTTACCTTATTATGAATTTTATATAAATCTGGTGTATCATCCATCAAATTAAATAAAGTCATTTGTCCTGCCATTAGTTACAATCTCCTTTTAATTTTATAATCATAATAATAGTATATTAAATTTATAGTTCTTTTGTCAATATTAAAAAATAGCCTTTCCCATATATTTCATTAGAAAAGGCTATTAAATATCTTACATTAATGTTTTATCATTATGCTGTTATATTTTTATATCTATCAGAAGTAAGAACAGTATTCATTAAATCTATAGGAGTTTTTCCAATATTTTCCATAACCTGTTTCATTATATTAGTAGAATAACCACTAACAAACATAACACCATTTGATGTAGCAGTTGCGTGGAAAGTTGGATTTTGTGCATTAACATTCCAATAAATAATTGTTGGAAGTGTATAACCCTGACTAGCAAACTTCTGTTTTAAGCTATTAGTAAAAGTTATATCTCCCTTCTTAAATTGCCTACATACATATGGATTTATCTGCATATCAGATATAACCAAAATAGACTTTGGCATATCTTTATCAGCAATATTATATTGTATTCCTATTTTAAGTATCTTATCGAATACTGCTTCAAGATTAGTACTCATACCCCAATCACTATTTATTATAGAATTATACTGTTGTAATAAAGTATCTCCCTTAATAGATACTAAATGTGGAGTATTACTAAATGTAAAAAACTTATTCTTAAATCCATCTACATTATGCTGTGCAAAATATATTGATAATGCAACAGCTACAGTAATAGGACTAACTACATTCTTATAATATGAACCA
>JAFPMR010000041.1 GCA_017411235.1 Bacilli bacterium
ATTAACACCTGGAAGACGGGTGTGGAGCGTGCTCTGAAGAAGTATGTGCCAGGAGCACATGATGTCGAAGAAGATGCTTGTGAAAGATTATCTAGAAATAAAGATATGATAGCATCATTCTCAAGAGCATTACTTGAAGGTTTAAAGGTATCTGATAGTGATGAAGAATTTGATAAAAAGTTAGCAAATTCTATTGATATGATTTATAAAGCAAGTATTTAAAAGACATCTTAGATGTCTTTTTTATTATAACTAATATGTATAATCTTAAATAAATGGTATTTGTTATAATCTAGTTATAGGTGATTTTTGTGATTGATAAAATTTTAAATAAATACAATATACCAGGAGAAGTTATTAGTTGTGAAAGATGTGGTTCTGGTAATATTAATAAGACATATTTATTAATAGTTGGTGATAAGAAATACTTAGTACAACAAATAAATAATAAAGTATTTACAGAACCATATAAGTTAATGAAGAATATAGATGGTGTTACTAGTTATTTAAAGAAAAAGATAGATAAGAAACATAAAGTATTAGAATTAGTTAAAACTAAAGATGATAAGAATTTATGTTATATCATAAATGAATCTGGTAATAGAGAATATTACAGAATTTATGAATTTATAGATAATGCTATTAGTTATGATAATAGTACTGATAAAGAAATAGTATTTAATACTGGTATAGCTTTTGGTAATTTCCAAAAGTTATTATCTGATTATCCATTGGATAATCTAGAAGAAACTATTCCTTATTTTCATGATACTCCTAAAAGATATAAGAGACTTATTCATGATATAGAAATAGATAGTGCTAATAGAGTTAAAGAAGTAAAAAAAGAAATAGATTTTATTAATGCTCGTAAAGATTGTTTAGATATTATTATGAAGTCATTAAAAGATGGTAGTATACCTTATAGAGTTACTCATAATGATACTAAAGTTAATAATGTTATGATGGATAAGAATACTAATGATTATATTGCTGTAATAGATTTAGATACAGTTATGCCTGGTAGTATGTTATTTGATTATGGTGATGGTATTAGATCTACAGCAGCTTCAGCAGCTGAAGATGAAACAAACTTAGATAAAGTATATTTTAATAATGAGTTATTTGAAGCATATACAGAAGGTTATATGAAAGAGATGGCTAGTTGTTTAAATAAAAAAGAAGTATCTTTAATGGGTGAATCTATTAGATTATTAACATTAGAATTAGTTATAAGATTTTTAAATGATTATATTAATGGTGATACTTATTTTAGAATTAAATATGATCAACATAATTTAGATAGAGCTAGAAATCAAATGAAGTTAGTTGAAGATATTGAATCTAAGATGGAATATGTAAATCAGTTTATAGAAGATTGTTATCAAAGATATATATAATTCTTTGTCATGGTATAATTATAATAGGTGATGGTATGAAAAAGATTTTATTCTTAGTCTTATTCTTTATAGGAATAGGAATTGTTAAAGCAGAAGAATGGCCAGCCTTAGAAACTTTAAAGATTAAAAATGTTGATTATGATATGCATTTTAATGCTAATAAATATGATTATTATTTACCTGTACCTTTAGAAGTAGATAAGTTAGATATAGAATATACTACTAATTGTTCTTGTGAAGTTAGAATAAATGGTAATGAAAACTTTAAAAATGGTGTTAATAAAGTAGTTATTACTTTACTTGATAAAGAAAATGAACAAGCTGTAAAATATACTATCACAGTTGATAAACGTTATATGGCAAAAGAAGAAGAGAAAAAGGAAGAAGAGAAAAAGGAAGTATTTCCTATTACTTATGTTGGTTTAGGATTTGCTATAGCAGCAATAGTAATAGGTATAATCGCAGTTATTAAAAGTAAAAAGACATCTAAATGATGTCTTTTTTGTTAGAGTTCACTATAGTGATTGTTTTATGCTTATTAATCAAGTATAATCATAGTTGGTGATAAATATGAAAAAGATATTGCTTGTTATTATATGCTTAATGATGCTAGTGGGTTGTGGTAAGAAAGCAGATGAGAGTCTATCTGGTAAGGTTACTATTGATATCAATCCTAGTATAGAGATTGAAGTAAAAGATGGTAAAGTAGAAAAGATTAATGATAGAGCAGATGATCCATCTGGTTTAGTTAATTCTTCTATGGAAGGTAA
>JAFPMR010000042.1 GCA_017411235.1 Bacilli bacterium
AAGAGAAAGCTAAAATAAGTATTTTTACTAGTAATAAAGGTAAGACATATTTAAAACTTGTTAAGAGTATAATTAGGTCAATATTTATTATTTTAACTGTCTTAATTATTTTACAAGTTAATGGTGTTAACGTTAGTTCTGTTCTAGCAGGAGTTGGAATCTTTGGTGTTATTTTTGGTTTAGCAATACAAGACTGGTTAAAAGATATTATTAGAGGTAGTAGTATTATTTCTGATGATTATTTTAAAGTTGGTGATATTGTTAAATATCGTACCATGGAAGGTAAAGTCTTAGCTATTGGACTTAAAACAACTAAGATTAAAGATTTAAGAACAAGTAATGTTGTTTCTATTGCTAATAGAAATATTGATGAGGTAGAGGTAGTATCTGATTTTGTTTATGTAAAGATACCTATGCCATATGAAGTTAAATTAAAACAAGCTGAGAAAGCAGTAGATGATATTTTAAAACTAATTAGTGAAAACGATAATGTTAAGAATTGTAGATATTTAGGAGTTAATGAACTTGCTGATAGTGCAATTGAATATTTGGTAGAAGTTACATGTAATCCAGAGAAGAAATTGCAAGCAAGAAGAGATGCTATTAGATCTATTTTAGAAGGCTTAGAAGCTAATAAAATTGATGTACCATATACACAAATTGATATTCATAATAAGTAGCAAATAATCTTTGCTATAGAAGAGCAAAGATACTTTGCTCGACATTTTAATAATCTTCGCTTTAAAATTTATTATAGAAAGGGCAATGAAATGGAAATAGGTAAGAATATACAAAAAATAAGAAGTGATAATAAACTTACACAAGACGATTTAGCAGAAAAATATTTTGTTACACGTCAAACTATTTCTAATTGGGAGAACGGAAAAAGTTATCCTGATTTAGAAACATTAGTAAAGATTAGTGATGATTTTAAAATTTCATTAGATAAGTTATTAAAGGAGGATTATGAAATGGTAAAAAGTATTTCTAAAACACAAAAAGAGTATAGAAAGGTTAATACTTATAAATTAATATTAAAATTTGTATTGGTTATTGCAGTTGGATTAGTATTATTTCCGTTAGTAGAATATATCGGATGTAAGATTAATCATTGTAAATTTGTCTATTTATTTCAATATATATTGTATCCGTTTATAGCAGGATTTGTTATTCTTGTTTTAAATATGTTACCTATAAAAGATAAGATAAAGAAAATAGGTTTAATGTGTGTTATTGCAGTTTTATTTGTAGTATCAATTGTTTTCTATTTTAAGAAAGATTTTAGATTTGAAGTTGCCTTGTCTGATTATGATTTGGTAGAAGATATAAATATTAATGGTCTTTTAACTAACAATTCTAATTTCTTACAACTAGAAGAACCTCGTACTTTGATGTTATATAAGGAAGATGATGGATCATTTCATTTAATTATTAAAGATTGTAGAAATATAACAAGAACTATTGTCTTTGTTGATGATAATGATAATTATTATCGACTAAAATATACAATTAGCAAAGATGGTAAAATCAGTTTAGAAAGAACTGAATAAGAAGAGAGAATCCTCTCTTTTTTTATGTTATAATTTTAATGAGATGATTATATGAAAAACAAGTATGTTATTATGCTTATTGTTATTTTACTTTTAATATCAAGTGTGTTCTTTTATTTAAGTTCTTATTATAGAGCGATTGATGTAGAAGAATATTTAAAGAGTGATGAATTAGTTGAAGTAAAAGAAGATAGTAATGGATATTTATTTGATGGTATTGGCGAAGATACTTTATTAATTTTTTATACTGGTGGAAAAGTAGAATTTACTTCTTATGCTCCATTAATGAATAGATTAGCTAAAGAGGGTGTCGATACTTATTTAGTTAGAATACCTTTTAATCTTGCTATATTTGATTCTAATGCAGCAGATAAAGTTATTAGGAATTATAAATATGATAATTATTATATAGGTGGTCATTCATTAGGTGGCGCTATGGCTGCTAATTATGCTAGTAAACACGAAGTTAAAGGTTTAATTCTATTAGCAGCTTATTCTACTAAGAAAGTAGATTGTAGAGTATTAAGTATCTATGGTAGTAATGATGGAGTTTTGAATATGGATAAATACTATGAAAATAAAAAGAATTTACCAGATGATACTCTTGAAGTAAAAATAGAAGGTGGTAACCATGCTTATTTTGGTAACTATGGTGAACAAAAGAAGGATGGTAAAGCATCTATTAGTAGAGATGGTCAACAAGAGATTACAGCTATAAAAATAATTGATTTTATTAGGGAGAATTAGATAATGAGTTTAAGTTTATATGTACCTAAACTAGAAGATTATTGGTATGAAGAAAAAGTAGAAAAAGATCCTTTGACAATGAGTTATAATGCCGGTTATGAGGTTTCTTATTATGGTTATCATTATGATACTGGTTGTATAGATTTTCCTAAATCCAGATGGGAAGAAGTATATAATAAGAGAGTTAAAGAGAAGAGATATTTTGCTTATATAAAAGATGATGATAAATATGTTGGATATGTTAATTATCAATTAGTTGATGATAGATATGAGTGTGGTGTAGTTATAGAACATCAATATCGTGGTAAAGGATATGCTAAAGAAGCTTTAAAACTTTTATGTAATGAAGCAAAAAAGAATGGTGTCTTGGAATTATATGATAATTTTGAAATAGATAGAGAGCATACTTTAGACTTGTTTAAAGATGTTGGATTTGTAGTAGTAGAAGAACAAACATGGAATAAGTTTGGTAAAGAAGTAAAAGGAGTTTTAGTTAAAAAGACTTTATAACAATTGGGGTGAAAGTATGAATAATTTAGGTAGTAGAACAATAGAAACAGAAAAGTTAATATTAAAAGCACAAACTATGGATGAACAAGAATATCTATGGAGTGTTTTAATGATGCCAAAAGTTAATAAATATTATTTAACTGTACCAATATTTTTAAGAGAAAAGTTAAAAGATTGGAATAAACAAAAAGAGTATTATCAAGATGAAATGAAGCATGCTAATGATGTAGATGTTTATAAATGGAGTATGTTTTTAAAAGATACTGGGGAATGTATTGGTAGAGTTACTTGCCAAGAATCAGATGTTTCTGATCCTGCTATTAGAGATGTTGGATGGTATATTGATCCTAAATATCAGGGTTTCGGATATGGGACTGAAGCTGCTAAAGCAATGATTGAATACATGTTTAATGAAGTAGGTATCAATGAAATAAGAACAGGTGCTGCTGTAATTAATTCTGCTTCTTGGAGAATAATGGAAAAACTAGGATTTGTAAGAACGGATAATACTAAAATGGTTCAATATACATATCTAGATGAACCAGTGGAGGTTTATCAATATTTATTAACGAAAGAAATGTTTTATGATTTTAATAATAAAAAAGTATTAAAGTAGATAAATATCTACTTTTTTATGTTATACTGATACAGTAATAGGATGATTTGTATGGAAAATATTAAATGTATATTTTTAGATATAGATGGAACTGTTGATAATAAGAAAAGAATCACACCACCATTTACTAGAGAGATACTAGGAAGACTAAAAGAAAAGGATATTCTAGCAGTTATATGTTCTGGTAGAATGACTAGTTATGCAGTAAACAAAAGTTTTAAAGCTAATTGTAGTAATTATGTTATTGCTGATAATGGATCTGTTGTTTATGATTATCTAAATAAAAAAGTAATCTTTGAGTCAGTATTTCCAAAAGAATTATGTTCAACCATTGGAGAGATTTGTAAAGAGAGTAAAGTAGAATGTCTATTCAATATTATTGATGGTTGTTATAGATATGGTGATTATAATTATCATAAGTTTAAAAGAGGAAGAAAGACTACAAATATAAAGAAGATTAAAGAGAACATTACTCAAATTATTATTAGTAGTATTTTTATTGAAGATATGATTAAGGTTAGAGATGCTATTTTAGAATTGGGTAATGTACAAGTATCTAATACTAATATGGGTAAAGATTTACTTTTGGGAAAAGCTTATTACTGTGATTTAAATATTGTAGGTAATTCTAAAGGAAAAGCTGTATTAGAATTAATAAAATACTTAAATATTAAACAAGAAGAAACAATGTGCTTTGGAGATTCAATGAATGATTTATCAATGTTTAATGCTTGTCATTATAAGGTCGCTATGAAAAATGCAAGTGATGAATTAAAAAGTATTGCTGATTATATTACCGAAGACGATAATAATAATGATGGTGTCGGTAAATTTATTGAAAAGAATATATTATAAGAAGATAGATTGGTAAATCTATCTTTTTTAATACTATTAACAAGAATTGACAACTTCATTAATTAATGCTATTAATAGATACTCAATGAGGGGTTTACAATGGAACGTATTAATAAAATTAGAGCAATATTTGGTCTAATGACTGCAACTAGTTTAGGAAGTTGTGGGACAAATGTAAGAAGTCTTGATGATAAATATGATAAGGATGACTTTGCTAAGATAGTTGATTTTGAAGTTTTATCAAATGGAGAAGTTGTTTCTACACTTTCTAATAAAGATTCAAAGAACACTAATAAAGTGTATATAAGAATAAAGAGTATTGATTCATCATTTGTATATGAAGAAACTGACGGAAATGGATTTTCTAAATATTTAGGAATGAATGAGCAAGTTATTTATGATGAGATAGAACGTCAACATTCTTTTGGAAATAAAGTTGGTTTAATTATTGAACCATTTGATGATACTTATGATGCTTCATATAAAGCTATTAGTTTAATAAAGAATATTATTGAGAATTATCAAATTGAACTTGGTGTTTTCTATGCTCCTGAAGGTATGGAAAAACATGATGCTAATTATAGTCCGGAAAAGAAAAGTACTACGTATATTGCAACAATGTATACTATTTTAGAAATGCTTAGTAAGAATAATATTTATACTGGTTTATTTGTAGATGCTCAAGACTTAAAAGAATTAACAAAAGTTACAAATGCTTGTATTTATGAAGGATATTTAGATAATTACGATAAAATTATAGTTAATGATAAAGGTGAAGACTTATCTAATATTGGAATTCATTATAGTGTTGAGATAGATGGACGTGTTTATAGTGTAATAGATATGGCTGATGTTATTGCTGATGCAAATTTAAATACTAAAGATGGATTAAAAGAAGATTATATATATGTTGTTAAAAGTGGAGATACTTTAACAGCAATAGGTCAAAGATTTGGTATTACTGCAGAAGATATTGCTCACTATAATAATGTTTCACTTGATAAGATTATATATCCTGGTGATGAATTATATATTCCGAGTGTTTATTTACAAGGAAAGAAGATATCTACTGATTTAGCTAAAGGAATTGATATATCACAATTTAATATAGTTAATTGGGACAAAGTAGCTCCACAAATAGATTTTGCAATAGTTAGAGTTCTTGATACATATGTTGGAAGAAATGGAGTTTGTTATGATAAAAACTTTGTAAGTAATGTTAGTGAATGTAAAAGATTAGGAATTCCTTTAAATCTATATTATGTAACTAATGCTACATCTTTTGAAGATGTAGAAAAAGAAGTAGAACATGTTTACCAGTTTATGTCTAAATATGGAATAGAGAATGATGATTATATTGCTTTATATGTAGATATGGAGAATTGGTATGTTTCTAAATATGGAGAGAAAGCAGCAGATTTCGCTCAATATGCATATGAATTATTTAAAATGTATGGTATTCAAACTGGTTGTTATTATCCTGGTAGATTTACCAATTACTTTGTTGGCAGATATCAAGGATATCACTGGATAGTAGATCATAAACATTATAGTGATAGTACGGATTTTCAAAAGTTTAAAGATAAAAACTATACACAAGACAATCATTTATTAGATGAATCTAATGGTGTTATTGGAGTTCAATATTGCAGTAAAGGTAAGATAGATGGAGTAGAAGGAAATGTTGATATAGATTATGGTCTTTCTAAATATCTAGTTACTAAAGAAGAAGAGAATGAATTAGAAGAAAGTAAATTAGTATTAAGTTATGATAGTTACCAATAAGAAGAAGATAGAATTATCTTCTTTTTTTACTCATTTAAGAATTTGAATTATTAGAAAAATGAAAGTACAAAGTAGATAGTGTTTGTTTTTTTATGCTATAATAAAATAGTTAGGGAGTGATATCTATGAGTAATAATAATCAAATAAATTGGTATCCTGGTCATATGGCTAAGACGAAGAGATTAATTAAGGAAAAGTATAATTTAATTGATGTTGTTTATGAAGTAATAGATGCTAGAATGCCTAAGTCTTCTAAGATTAAAGATATCGATGAATTATTAAAAGATAAACCTAGAATCTTAATAATGACTAAAAAAGATTTATGTGATTTAGATGAAACTAAGAAATGGGTTAAGTATTATGAAGATGAAGGTTATCATGTAATACTTGTAGATTTATCACAAAATAACACAGTAAAAGAAATAATTGATCTTACTCATAAGATTACTTCTGATATACAAGATAAAAGAGAATCTAAAGGTTTAGCTAAGAAAGATATTAGAGCTTTAGTTATTGGTATTCCTAACGTAGGTAAGAGTACTTTAATTAATAGAATGGCTGGAAGAAAAGTTGCCAATGTCGGTAATAATCCAGGAGTAACTAAGAATTTAACTTGGTTAAAAACAGACAGTAATATATTATTATTAGATAGTCCTGGTATATTATGGCCTAAATTAGATGATCAAAAGTTGGCAAGTAATTTAGCAGCTTTAGCAGCTATACCTCAGGATATACTTCCACTTGGAAAAGTAGCAGTACATGTTTTAGAAATGTTATATAAATACTATCCAGAAAAGTTAAAAGAGAGATATAATGTAGAAGAAGTTAATGAAGATAATATAGTTGATGTTTATGAAACTATAGGAAGAAAAAT